>DMYZ01000291.1 GCA_003483565.1 Prevotella sp. | reverse complement strand
CATCAATCCATACTGTTGGGTCTATATCATACCAGTTGCTTTTGTCCCAGACTATCGGTTTTCCAATAGGATCATGGAAAGGACCATAAGGAGAATTTGCTTCAAGAACACCGATACCATGACCATGAAGAGGACAGTACATATAGAATTTTCCATTACGTGGAATTACCTGGGGCGCCCATGCTCCATTGTCACGTGACCGCCAGCTGAAGTCTTTCGTAGAAGCTACTGCGCCATGGTCAGTCCAGTTTACCATATCTGTAGAGGTATAGAGCAGCCAGTCGTACATTTCAAAGTTGTCGGCTGTATCCTCATCATGAGTTGTATAGAGAAATACGGTATCCTTATAAACCATAGGAGCTGGATCCGCCGTATATTTTGTTTGGACAAGTGGCATGTCTTGTGCCATGGATGTAATCGGCAACAATGATGTTGCGATAATAAATAAAACTGCTATATTTTTCATACTCATAAGTCTTTTCTTGGTTGAATAATAAAGATAAAACCACCACGAGGTATCATGGTTACTTGGTCTGGCAAACGCCCTTTCCCCTTCTTGATTTTCCAAGGATCCTTTTTGCAGGTGTTGTCTTCGAAACTCTCAATATATAGCGGAGTAGAAGGAAGTCTCAGACTCTTAAGGTTCAAGTTGGTTCTAAGTCCTTTGTCTGTACCATTGATTCCGGCAATATACCAAGTTTCACCTTTCCGGCGAGCTATGATTACATATCTTCCTGGATAACCTGCAATAAAACGGGTATCGTCCCATGCTACAGGTATTTTCCCAAAGAAGTGCTGTACCTCTGCAGGCTGGGTATAATAACTTTCTGGTTTATCGGCCAGATGCTGAAGCCCGGACTCAAAAAGGACAGTGAGCGCCAGTTCATGCGCATTACTGGTAATATGGGGGTGCTGTGAGTCGGAAAAAGCGCAGGGAGTATAATCCATTGGCCCTATCACGTTGCGTGTGAAAGGCAAGGTCGCATTATGACAAGCGGCTTTGTTTGTAAGTACGGGCAAGTTATTATACCATTCTTCTCCATATACACCTTCTGTTGAAAGGAGGTTAGGAAAGGTGCGTTGCCAGCCACGAGGGATAGTGGCACCGTGGAAATTTACAAGTAGATGATGACGTGCTGCACATTTTAGAATAGCTATACAATAAGCCATTGTCGGTTGGGTATCACCATCAAAGAAATCGATCTTCACACCAGCCACTCCTGACTTTTCTAGCCATGTAAATTCCTTCTCCCGTTTTTCTGGGGTGTTGATGCGGAATTTCGGTCCGGGTGCACCATTGATCCATGCCGTGGAAGAGTTATACCAGATAAGAGGGCGTACACCTTTCTGACGGGCATAATTGATGGCATCTTCTATATTTCCTCCATTTGTCATATCATCCCATTCTGCATCAATGAGCACATAAGGGAGGTGGAAGCGGGCTGCCATATCAATATATTTCTTTACAACCTGATAATCTTTTGAGCCATGATTATAAGCCCAGTACACCCAGGAGACTACACCCGGATGAATCCATGTGGCATCTTTTAGCTGAGAGGGTTCTGCGAGATCTGTAATCAGTGTAGATTCTACCACATCACTTAATTTGCCGATGATGATTACCCTCCAAGGTGTATGCCAGTTGCCGTTAAGATGAAGTGGGTTCCGATCCGTGGAGACTTGATAACCGCCATTCCCGTAGCCTTTTAGTGAAGAAGCACTTTGATTTGGGGTGATATCTGCCTCACTATAAAGTGCGTAACATTGAGCCTTCTGTGCTTCTATAAGGGCAGGATATCCCCAGTGCCGTTTGCAGGAAGCCTCTTGCGGTTGTCCTGTAGTCATAGGATAAAAATCTTCGTATGACGGCTGGTAGTTTTGCATCCATCGCCGCAGTCCTTCTCTGATATGATATGTCGTAAGTTCCCCCATGATACTATCGTCTTGTAGGTCTGACAATTCATACCGGAAAGCGATGCCGTTATTGTAGGCACGCAATCGGAGTCTTAGTTTTGGTGAGAGTATGCATATAGCTTCTGTAGCTTCATTATTACAGATGAGGCGCTTCCCACTAAGCATTTTATAATGCTCCTGAATGTGCTTCTGTTGTTGCAGGATAATCTTTTTGTAGGTTACGGCACCGGCCTTGTTCTTAGTAGCCAGTCCTACTCGGGTGCAGATGACGACAGTTTTTCCCTGATAACTTACATTAAATCCTGAAGCTGATTTTGATAGAATAATTTTAATCTTTTGGTTGGGAGAAATCAGAATATGGTTGTTTGCTTGTAGGGTTGATGTCATTGCCCACAAGAGGAACCCCAGTAGTGTCCTTGCTTTTCCTTTCGTCATCATCTTTTTCTTATTTTTCCATTTCCCACCATGAGAAATTCATTAACTTTCTGCCCTTTTGTCCGTGAAAAACAAAGAAGAGATCATGTACACCAATAACAGGAATAAGAGTGTTTGTTGAGAAATTGCTGAAACTTTCCCATCCTCCTGTGCTTGGTATGTTGATGGTGGCAATCATTTTACCACTGATGCTGTCAGCATGCAGTTCTATCGTTCCGCCCTGAGAGGCACTGGCAGCACTGATATTGATCTTTTTTGGTTGAGAAGAAAAATTTACTTCTCTCACTTTCATCCAGTCTCCGTTTTGAATATCAGTCATATAGACTCCGGCCTTTAGATTTTGTTCCGTTGTGAGCCCCTTTTCCCATGCTATGGTTGAGGCTTTCACCTTTTGAAAAGGATTCAGGGTATCCGTTGGCTTCACACCTTCCCGTGTAGGGAAAATTATAGGAATAGTGCCGTCTTTGTTATATTTAAACTCTTCGACGGCAATGCTGCGGTCGAAACCACCTCCACCAGGCAGGTTGCCTGTATGGTAGAAGAAATAATTATGTCCTTTGAAATCTATAATACCACAGTGGTTCGTGAAAGAATTAGTCTCATTTTTCTGAGGCATGATAATGCCCTTGTAAATCCACGGTCCTTGTGGTTTGCGGCTCATAGAATAAGCGATATGTTCCGGTACTCCGCCTGCGGAATAAAGAAGATAGTAATTTTTATTATGTTTAGCCAGCCATGGCCCTTCAACATAAATATCCTTATATTTTATTTCTTTTTTTCGGAAAGCAGGGGAAGGTGCTCCGAAACTTTTTTCGTCTTGTCGGATAATAGAGACTTCTCCATCAAAACTTGTCATGTTGTCTGCTAATTTAGCCTGATGAATTTCCGGATTGCCCCATACCAGATAAGCATTCTTTCCATCCATCAAGACCGTTGGATCGATATTATCCCATTTCCCGTCATCATAGAGCGGATGGCCGATGGCATCCTTGAAGGGACCAGTAGGTGAATCGCTGACAGCTACGCCGATAGCCATACCACCGGATAGTTTGGAATGAGCGCAAATATACCAATAGTATTTTCCATCTCGTTCACAACATTGAGTAGCCCATGCACGATCATCGGCCCATGAAAAACTGTTCAATCCTAGCAATTCACCATGATCAGTCCAATTCACCATATCCGTAGTAGAATATACTCGCCACTGGTACATCCAGAAAAAATTTGCCTTTGGTTCATCTACATCAGCATAAACAAAGAGTGTATCACCTTTTACCATTGGCGCGGGGTCTGCTGTATAATGGGTCTGTATGATCGGATTCTGTGCTGAAGCAGTAATGGACAGACCAAGCATCGTAATTAAGATCGTCTTTTTCATCGTTCTTCTTTGGATTTTTTATTAAGTTTTTAGTATATCAGAAACAAAGATAAATAATTTTTTTGTTTTTATGGATATTAATATATCATAGACTTTTTATAAAGTATCATCAAGTCCTGTTTCTGATAAAAAAAATGTTCTTGAAACGAATAAAAAACTTTATGAAACAAACTAAGAGAGTCTTGAGAGTTAAAAGGTTTAATTTTGCAGTTGTTCATTATGATAAAAAAGGGAATCTTTCAAGATCATGAAAAAATCTATCTATATATTATTTTTATTTTTTAGCAATTTGCTTCATGCTTCAGATGCTTTACCCAACTTGCAATTTGTTACCCCATCCATTGTCAGAGTTCAATGGTCGGCTGATGGAAAACTTCATCGGAATAATACTGGCGTATGTATTTATATTCCGCAGAAGGTTAAGGTAAAAGTGATAAATAAAGACTGTAATGTGTTTTTTATCACAACACAACTTGTCGTTGAGATGGATAAAAAGACGAAAGCGCTTGTTTTCCGTGACAGAAAGAGCAATCATGTGTTGCTGGAAGAGAACCATGCAAGGCCTTATGAGACGGAACCCGTCGTACAACGGCGCGTAATCTATGATGATGCTACTGCCCATAAGGAAAATACCGCCAATGGCATGGTAACGGTGAAGAATATTATTCGTATAGATACGATAGGCAAAAGTACTCGTTTTCGTGTGAATTTTCGTTTCTGCAAGCATCAGGCTCTTTATGGTCTTGGCTCTCAGATGGAGGATTATATGAATCTGTTGGGGAAGACGGTCTATCTGACTCAACATAATCTGAAGTTGATGATTCCGGTGCTGAACTCAACAAAAGGGTATGGCTTGCTTTTTGATGCAGGATCTGCTATGAAGTTCAGCAGTGAGGTTGATGGACATAATGGCTATAACGGTACGATGGAAATAGAGGCTGCGAAGGAATTAGACTATTATTTTATTAAAGGCCAGAGTATGGCCGATGTTGTCGGGGGGTACCGCTTTCTTACCGGCAGAGTTTCTCTGATGCCTCGTTGGCTGTTTGGCTATACACAGTCTAAGGAACGTTATGTCTCTTCACAAGATATTATCAGCACTTTAAAGGAATATCGTCGCAGGCATGTTCCTATAGATATGATAGTACAAGACTGGAATTACTGGCCAGAGGGATGGGGATACATGAAAATGAACCCAAAGTATTATCCTGATCCTAAAGCACTTGCAGATTCGGTACATTCTCTTCATGCAAAACTCATGATTAGTATTTGGCCAAATCCACAGTACTGTCCTGAAGAAGTTGATTTTCGTAAGCGGGGTTTTATGCTCGAACATTCTGTATATGATGCTTTTAATGCAGATGCCAGGCGGTTGTATTGGAATTATGCCAATAACGAATTTTTTTCCAAAGGCTTTGATGCTTGGTGGTGTGACAGCAGTGAACCGCTTGATGCAGACTGGAATGATATTCCGGAACCGGAAAATGGCAAACCTTATGGTTGGAATGATCATAAACGCCGTTGGCTCTTGAATCAGAATCTCCTTAGTGATGTCCTGGGAGCAGAGCGAAGTAGCTTATATTCTCTTTATCATTCTATGGGTATCTATGAGAACCAGCGGGCTACTACTCTCCAGAAGCGTGTGGTTAATCTGACACGCAGCTCATACGCCGGGCAGCAACGTTATGGAACTATTGTGTGGAATGGTGATACTCATGCATCCTGGTCGTCTTTTCGACAGCAGATTCCGTCAGGACTTAATTATATGGCTACGGGCAATCCTTACTGGACTGTTGATATAGGGTCGTTTTTTGTGAAGAATGATTCCAGGTGGTTTCATAAGGGTGAATTTCCTGATGGTGTGAAGGATGATGCTTATAAGGAGTATTATGTCAGAATGTTCCAGTGGGCCACATTCTTGCCAATGCTTCGTAGTCATGGCAGCGATACACCGCGTGAAATATGGAGGTTTGGCGAACCTGGTACTCCTTATTATGATGCCATTCTAAAGATGATCCGTCTCCGATATTCACTTATTCCTTATATCTATAGTATGGCTGCTGCGCAGTATCTCGGTAACTATACTATGGCACGTCCGTTAGCTTTTGATTTTCCTGCGGATAGTTGTGTCTGGGATTTAAAAGACGAGTATATGTTTGGTGATTTTCTTGTATGCCCCGTTACTCATTCAGTGAAAGAGGCAAATTCCCGTCAAATATATCTGCCTGAAAGTACAGGATGGACCGATTTCTGGACAGAAAAGCATTATCGGGGCGGGCAATGGATTAAAATGAATACACAGATTGATCGTCTGCCGCTTTTTGTTAAAGATGGAAGCATTGTTGTCAGTACAGAGCCTACGGAGTATGCCGCAGAACAGAAAAACAAACCTGTAACCATCAGGGTGTATCCGGGGGCTGATGCAGACTTTACATTTTACGAGGATGAAGGTGATAACTATGATTATGAAAAGGGAGATTTTTCTACTATCCGATTCTTATGGAATGAACATTACCATAAACTGACTATTGGCAATCGCCATGGAAGTTTTCCGGGGATGTCTCATCATCAGACTTTCATTCTACAACTTCCTTCAGGGCAAAAAGTTATCCATTTATGATGGAAATGATTATAAAATAATAAAAACAGCAAATAATTATCA
>DMYZ01000149.1 GCA_003483565.1 Prevotella sp. | reverse complement strand
ATTAATACTAAGTGAGATGTAAAGGGAATACTCATTTTAAGCTGTTAAAGGAATTAAAACGGAATTTGGAAGTCTCATGGAGTTGATTATTTTGCCTCTATAAAACCAAAATAAGTTCTTGGTCAAGAGTAACTAAAACGAGAAAAGATATATTAGTTCATGATACAGGGCGACAATACCCTGTACTTACGCAGCTGTGTAAATGAGCACAAATAAGACTTTCCTCTACGAGCTATACCCAAACTGGTTTCCACGGTCTCCACATCTGAAAGGCTCAGCTTGTGTTTGATCAGAAGGGCGTCGATGATCATCCGGGCAGACTTGTTGTCCGCACCGTTATGGACATTATGCAAACGGATGTTGTATATCCTTTCGATCTTGTCCCAGGGAAGGGTGTCGCCCAGCCTAAGTAGGTATGATACCGAGCTCGAGTATGTTCTTACTCAGTTCATCTATGAACTATGTTGACTCAATGGTGCAGACGGAATCTGCTTCCGCAGTTCACTTACATCAAGAAGGTATTTATTATGTCCTTTTCTGTGGGAATGATGACAGCAAGATGAACTTTGTCTCTGTTAACACACATACAGTGGAGCATGTTGAGATAAAAATATAACTGTATTACAATTGATGTTCTTATATTTTATCAATCAGATTTTTTTCATTCTCTATCATGGCCTTACAAAACGCAGAGTAGCTAATGCAGTTTTGGTCGATCTTGACTCCGTAAAGACTCATTGTGCCAGGATAACCCCTCAACATTTCTGATGAACCAACGGTTTCGCCAGAACGAAGTGGAAAGACGAACCCTCCATGACTTGCCTTCTGTATCCACATATAGGTAATGACTTGATGCAGATCGTCACGGTTAATTTCGGATACCTTTTTGTTGCCGAATCTTTTATACTTGGCATCCAAAATGAAATCATCTTTCCAAAAATCCGGATATCTCCATCCGCTGCCATCTTCAAACAGACAGATTCTTCCTGTCTCGGCCTTATTGCGGGGATGTTTAAAACCTTTATGGCTTAAGATAGTATCGAGATATTCCTCCCATAACCAGGCACCATCAAACAAAATGCCATGAATCTCCTTGTCGTCTTTACCATATTTCAATTCTTCGTGACAGAGTATGCACAGACAAAATTTCTGTAAATCCCGGTAGGCATAATAATAAGGATGAACCAATGGACGACGGTTGTCATCCATGACTTTCTTTCTATTATGACGCAGATAATTAGGTGTGGCTCGAATCACAGTTTTCACGTTATCAGAAGTCTCATGACTACCTGACAGGATGTTTCCAATCTTGGGAAGCTGCTTGATCAACTCAATGGTATGGCGAATGAGCTCCGTGATAGAATTGTCGAAGGAAAACTCACGTACATCATAGGCCACCTTACCCATAAAGGGAAGATTGCTTCGCAAATGGCGTTCCATATTGATTCGCCCACGGACATTGCTGTTGTTGTATTGCCGAGTCCGATATTCCTTGAAGAGTCCTTGTCTGAAAGCATTGTTCAGGAAATGAGGGAACATGAACACCAGGAAGTCAAAAACTCTCTCCTCATCAGTGGTGAAATTCAAGTTGAAGAGGTTGAACGAGAAAACCTTCTGCAACATATAGTGCAGAAAATAGTCATTCTCATCATCTGTAAACCGTGATCGGATGCTAACTTTAGTTCCTTTGTAGCCGATAAATCCCATAATATTGCCAGTGAGCAGTTGGTCGCCTTCAATAGTAAAAATGTGTTCCGGGCCTATCTGATCATTGGTTTGTTTGATGTCATTCGGAAAAATCAGCAATCCAGGATAACCGGCATCGCAAAGCTCTTGAATGGTGGGCTTGGCAAGCTGGCGCAGGTGGTCCGGGTTTTCGGTGGCGTCTATCGGTGTGGAAGAATTATCCTTGCATTTCATCATTCTTATCTTTTGGATGATTACTTAGTATTGTTATAAGCCTTCCGCAACACTTCCAGTTTGTCTTTTGCATCGCGTTCTCCTCTTAGGTATTCGTAGAGTACACCTTTAAGATGGTATTGCCAAAGGGAATCGAAACTCCCATAGTCGGGATACTTCATGAAGTAGGCCGCACCGATATCGTATGCTTCGCTCAATCCTTCGGTCTCTTCTATGGCTTTGTTCAGATTCCGCATTCTGTTCTTTATCTCATCTCTCACGGAATCAAGTTCGGGATTGGCATCCAACATGACCATACTTTCTTCGGCTGTCACCTCTTTCCATGCGAAGCGACGACGCATAGCAAAGTCCATGCTCTCCACACTGCGGTCGATATCATTCATTGTTCCTATGATATAGACATTGGAAGGAACAAAGAAATGGCCATAAGTTGTCAAATCCAGGTATCTGTCAAAAGCATTGCCTGAAGTCTGCATATTGGCATATTGAGTAGTAACCTTACCTTTTTTGCCACGGTAACCAGTATCTATGGAAAAAAACAACTCCCCAAGAATCTTTGACAAGTCTCCACGATTGATTTCATCAATGACAAAGACATAATTTTTCTTACTGACACTACTGTTCTCACTACTCTTAATATCTCCCTCAAACTTAGGAAAAATCTCGTTATAAATGGCAAGAGTATAAGAATCTTGTTGAGTCTGATATTGTTGTTGGAGCAGTCGTTTCACATCTTTCAAGCTAGTGACCTTATCGTCAGCGGTTAAGAGTTGGATAACATCATCTCGTTTTAGGATGATGTTATTAGCCTTGTCGTTTTGCGGAATAGTAATTCTTATGTGCTTTTCATCGTACTTAGTCACATAAAATTGGTTTTGTTTGGCATGTGTTCTATACATTTTGGCACCTTTTGTCGAGTTTCCTCCGATCCAGGTTGCTTTGCCAAGAAAACTATCTAGCGCCTGTTGTGCAGCTACTTCTTTGCCAAGTTGTTTACCTGTTTTCTTAGATTCCACAATGTTTTTCAAAGCCTTTTCGCAAAATGCTTTGAATATACCATCACGTAGTTCAAAGCCTACGTTGTTATTATCATCTGGCTCCATAGGACGCAAACCTTCTACAAAGTCGGTATAGTCGTATGAAGGGTGGAACTGTACAAAACCGAATTGCTCACTCTTGTCTACTTCATTCACGTCGCAGCCTATTATTGATGCTGCAATCTCTTTGGCCAGATAGGTCTTACCTGTACCAGGAGGACCAGTGAGAATAAGGTTATAACTGTGTTCCAGCAAATTCTTATCTATGTCTATTCTACTCATGTTTTTCTTAATTAAACTATCCACATAATTAATAAGCAATTGATTATTGCATTCCTTTATGGTGTTGCGGTAACTGCCAAACTGTCCTCCTTCGAAGGTATGGCTTTCTCTATTGAAATAATCTACAGAAAGTTCAATCCCCTGGTAGCTATCTCTTTGTGGATCAAAATTTATGGCATCTCCGGTTGCCTTTCCAACGACAGGTACGTTCAAAACAGAAATGTTGTGGCCTGTCCCTTTCGTGTAAGACGTTTTAAGAATAATGATGTCACCCTTTCTCAATTGTTCTGCGTCTTTCAATTGTGAAGCATCTTCTTTTGTTCTGAAAATCGCCTTCCAATTTTTATTGGCTATGAAACTTTCCAATTGAGATTCTCCGTCAATTGTATAACCTACACACCAATAACGTTGAGCCACTTTATTCCTGGGAGGATGTACTTTGAATTCATCATTTTCCATTGTTCTAATCTTTTTAATTGTATTTTGATGCAAAGATAATGCTATGTTGTTATAAATTGTATTTTTTTGTTGAAAAATCATATTTTCTTATAAATTTCCGCTGCCTTAAGGTGAGTTGCCACTATTTTGTCGGCTAAAGAAACGGGTATAAATACCTGACAATAGAGATTCAGTCAAAATTAATTCAATACACTCTAATAAAATAAATGTTAAATGCCATCTAAAGAAGAGTATTATTTCCTCATAAAATTTCGTTCGTTAAAAAATATAGTAGATTTGCACTATTAAATTTCAACAAAGTAAATATAAAGTTGAAGTACTAACGATAAATATCATGGAGTACAGAATGAGTACAATTTCACACAGTAATAAGAGGTATCAGAGCAATCAGGTAATTGGACTGACACTAATCCATAAGTTTTAGAATGAATGGTATGCCTGAAAAATATGTCGGAGTAAAGCGAAAAGCAACATATATCTATTGAGAATGGAAAAAACTATAGATGATCTATCAAGCAATGATGCGCTTCTCAAAATTGCAAGAGAATTGAATGAGCTTTATGTAAGTAAGAAAGAAAAACTTCCTTATTCCATCAACGTAATCAACGAACTTCATGCAAACGAGAATGCCAATTCGAGAATTTTACGAGGCTTGCTTCAATATTCTCATGAGGGCAATTATCCAATATTCCAATCATTCTTGGAACTTATGAGTAAATCTGCTGATTGTGAATTACTCAAGTTTCGGAAGTA
>DMYZ01000169.1 GCA_003483565.1 Prevotella sp. | reverse complement strand
GTGTCTTTGCATCTTTATTGCCTGTAGCAGCAATCTTCTGCTGCTTAAGAAGCTGAGATTCAATTGTTTCAAGGTCTTTCAGCTGAAGTTCAGTATCAATAATACCCTTATCTTCAACAGGATCTACGGCGGATCCTCCTTCTCGGACAATATTGTCGTCATCAAAACAGCGGATGACATGAATTATAGCATCGCATTCACGTATATTGCCGAGGAATTTATTACCTAAGCCTTCGCCTTTGGAAGCACCTTTTACCAGACCGGCAATGTCTACAATCTCACAGGTAGCCGGAACAATGCGTCCGGGATGAATCATTTCAGCAAGATTGTTGAGCCGTTCATCGGGTACGGTGATGACACCTAAATTTGGTTCGATAGTACAGAATGGGAAGTTGGCTGCTTGCGCCTTGGCGCTTGACAGACAGTTGAATAGAGTAGATTTACCTACGTTTGGGAGACCTACAATACCACATTTTAAAGCCATATTTTTATTTTAAATCTTTATTTTATCGTTGTAAATATCGACATGCAAAAGTACAATATAATTTTTAATTAGACAAATTAATGCGCTTCTAACCAATTCTTTCCCCATCCTGCATCAGCAATCAGTGGAACATTGAGCTTATAGGCATTTTGCATTTCATCAATTACTATTTTTTCTACTTTTTCTTTTTCGTCCGGATAGACAGAAAAGTTGAGCTCATCGTGCACCTGTAAAATCATTTTACTACGGATACCTTCTTCGTGGAAGCGCCTCCAGATGCGAATCATGGCTACTTTAATGATATCGGCTTCACTTCCCTGGATGGGAGCATTGATGGCATTGCGTTCGGCAAATCCCCTTACGGTGCCATTATGTGAGTTAATGTCCGGGAGATAGCGCCGCCGTCCAAAGATGGTCTCGGCATATCCTTTCTTTCTGGCTATCTGTTTTGCCTCTTCCATATAGTTTTTTACCTTAGGAAAAGTGTTGAAGTAGTCGGCAATGAGATCTCGGGCTTCACCATTGCTTATTTCCATACGTTGTGCGAGCCCATAGGTAGTAATGCCATAGATAATACCGAAATTGGCTTGTTTTGCTTTTTTACGTTGGGCGTCGGTAACGTCTTTCATTTCTTCATGCCATATCTTGGATGCTGTCGTCCGGTGAATATCAAACCCTTCACGGAAAGCTTCAATCATGTTTTCGTCGCCTGAGAGATGTGCCATGATGCGGAGTTCTATCTGACTGTAATCGGCTGAAAAGAATTGACATCCTTTTTCTGGAATAAAACATTTTCTTATTTCTTTTCCATCATCTGTACGGACGGGAATATTCTGGAGATTGGGATCACTTGACGAGAGCCGCCCCGTAGCTGTTAAGGCCTGGTTGAAAGAGGTATGGATATGTCCAGTATGTGGGTTGATGAGGGTCGGGAGATTATCTACGTATGTACTTAGTAACTTCTTCATTCCACGATAGTTAAGAATGTCGTCTATGATCGGATTTTTGCCCTTTAAAGATTGTAAAACTTCTTCGGAAGTAACATATTGCCCGGTCTTGGTTTTCTTTGGCTTGTCTATAATTTTCATTTTGCCAAAGAGTATGTCACCAACTTGTTTTGGACTAGAAATATTAAATTCTTCACCAGCTTTTTGATATATATTCTGTTCGTACTGATGCATTCGTTTTGTGAAAATTGTTGAGGTTTCTTTCAATGCATCTGTATCCAGACAGACTCCGGTCCTCTCCATGTCGGCTAGAACCGGTACCAGTGGCATTTCTATATTCCAGAAAAGTTTCTCTGCATTTACTTCTTTTAATTTTGGTTCCAGCACGTTCTTTAACTGTAAGGTAATGTCGGCGTCTTCTGCAGCATATTCATATACATCTTTCGGTGAAAGATCGCGCATGTTTTTTTGCTTCTTTCCTTTTGGGCCGATCAGTTCTTCTATGTGAACGGTTTGGTAGTGGAGGTATGCTTCTGCCATATAATCCATATTGTGATAGAGTTCTGGCTGAATAAGATAATGAGCAATCATGGTATCGAACATCTTTCCCTTGATCTCAATACCATAGTTAAGTAAAACCTCATAATCATATTTTATATTCTGACCTATTTTAAGAATTTTATCGTCTTCATACAGAGGTTTAAATATATTTAATATTTTTAATGCTTCTTCACGATTAGCCGGGATTGGCACATAAAATGCTTTTCTTTTTTCGACAGCAAAACTCAAACCTACTAATTCAGCATTAATAGCATTGGTAGAAGTAGTTTCCGTGTCTAGACTTAAAATAGATTTTGTACGTAAAAAGTCATATAAACTTATTGTATCCTTTTGATTATCAATGAGTTTGTATTTGTGTGGAACGGTTTTTAAGCTTTCAAAATTTGATTTTTCATTTGCTTCCTGATCATTGGAGGGCTGTGGGGCAAAAAGATCCAATTGAATATTTTCTTTTTTTTGTTTATTTTCAGGTTTGTTAAGTAATCTTTTTTTGAATGTCTTAAATTCCAATTCTGTGAAAATTTCATCAAGTCTCCCGGTATCCGGCTGTTCTACTTTCAAATCTTCCATTTTAATGTCAACGGGAACATCAGTTTTAATGGTTGCCAGAAAGTAGGCCATTTTGATATTATCAATGGCACCTTCTACTTTTTCTTTTATTTTCCCTTTTAACTCATTTGTGTGTTGAATAAGGTTTTCAACGGACCCAAACTGATTGATAAGCTTTACAGCGGTTTTTTCTCCGACCCCTGGACATCCTGGGTAGTTGTCGGCAGTATCGCCCATAAGTGCCAGCAAGTCGATGACCTTGTCAGGAGAGGATATGCCATATTTCTGTTCAATTTCATTGACTCCTATTTTTTCGTAGCCGCCACCATGCTGTGGACGATACATATAAATATTCGTTTTAATTAGTTGTCCGTAATCTTTATCGGGTGTGAGCATATAGGTTTCAATGCCAGTTTCACCTGCTTTTGTGGCTACGGTGCCAATGATATCATCGGCTTCATAGCCGTCGACTTGAAGGATAGGGATGTGATATGCCCTTAAAATGTCTTTAATAATGGGGATACTAACCTTGATATCTTCCGGAGTTTCCTCCCGTTGTGCTTTGTATTCTGGAAATGCTTCGTGGCGGAAAGTCTTGCCATGGTCAAAGGCTACACACAGATAAGTTGGCTGTTCTTTGTTGAGAATTTCTGACAGGGTATTGCAGAAACCCATAATTGCTGATGTGTTCAGGCCTTTGGAATTGATTCTTGGCGTTCTAATCAAAGCATAATAAGAACGATATATCAATGCATACGCATCTAGAAGAAATAGTTTTTCCATTATTATTTGAGTATTATCCCGTAAAATTACTAAAAAAATGCCATAAATCTAGATTATTTCATTATTTTTGTAACAAATTTGCGATTAATGGATTATCTATCACTTATCAAATCTTCTATATCTGATGAACTTGACGGGTTTATTGCTCTCTTTGAGAAATCGTTAAGCCATACTGATGGACTGCTGCAGAGCGCACTTGATCATATCAAACAGCGTACGGGCAAACGTATGCGCCCTATGCTCATTTTGCT
>DMYZ01000262.1 GCA_003483565.1 Prevotella sp. | reverse complement strand
GATCTGAATGTTGTATTTCACACGTTTCCGTAAATTTTAGTTGGTACAGATATACACATTTCCAATGATTTTGAAAAAATATGTGTAAAAATTATTATGATTGTATACCAGATTTCTGAAATTAAAAGAAACATGTTTTTTATCATAAATTTCACGAAACAAGTGTTTAATATATAAAGAGATACCCGTTTTGGTGGAATTAAATTTAAAGAAGAAGCATGTTTAAAAGTTGTATATATCGTTGATCTTTTAGCAACTTAGAGAGTCTGATCACCTTTAAACTATGCAATATGCAACTTGTATGTAAAGTTCGCCAAGTTTATCGAGGTATGCAAACAATTCTTGGAAAATTTTGTAACTGAGAGAGGAAATATCCGTCGTCTGGAACCGTTACCCCGATTTTCTGATCTGAAAGTCATTGTAACGGATATATAGGATACTTAGCGAAAAAAGTTACCGAAAAAGCAAGGCTGTTCAAATCCTTTTTTGCCGATTCAAATAAAAAGATTAGATGAAAATATTTCCTATTTTTTGTAAGTGATTTTTTCTATAAGCAGTATAATCTTAAAAAATACGAAACAAATAGTGAATAGAAAAAATTGACTTTTTGCTTTTTTTAAAAAATTAAAGGAATAAAAATATGGAAGAAAAAGAAGAAGAAAAAGGAATTAACATGGTGATGTTGCCCAAAGATGCCTGGCAAGATATGGCTTCTACTTTAAAGGAAATTAAGGATGTGCTGGAAACAAAGAAAGCAGAAGAAGTGAACAACGAATGGATTGGATCCGCTGAAGCGAGAAAGATGCTCGGTGTATCACCTAAAACATGGCAGAATTATAGAGATAACAGAATCATTCCGTTTACCCAGTTTGGAAGGAAAATATCTGTGAAAAGGAGTGATTTAGAAGCCTTCATGGAAGCACATTACATCAAGTCCGAAAATTAAAGGAAAAGGGGTATAAGATGAGTAGTAAGAAAACAGCCACACATTGAGCAGAAGGTACATGATGTGTAACCACGACAATGTGCTTGGCCGTACTTTCTTTTACGGCTTCTTTAATAAAAGTCAAACATTTCTCATATTCAGTATTAAAGTCTGATGCCTGTTTGGCATTTAGAAGTGCTGTCGGGAGTGACAATGCAAAAGAACAGGATGGATGATAATGAGCCGATATTGTCCGTTTTATCTGGAAATCGGCTTTATGGATTAGAAAGCAATCACCTTTAATGCATGGCCGAGTAATTGACTCTTATAATTTTTTTCAAAAAAAATTAAAATAATTCGGTTTTTCGGTAAATATTTTCAAAGTCCATGATAAATATATTAGAGACTATGATTAAAGCAGGCTCACACGGACGATGAAAATCTGCCATTAATGAGTTGTTTTAGAAGTTAGTTTCATTTGAAAGGCTGGCTGCCTCAAGCGGTCTTCCTTTCCCTTCCGCCTGGAAACGGCTCAATACACACCGATCCGGAAGGTAAACCAAGGTGGACTGTACATGGGTTAAACGCAAGACTTGAATATGGATGCGTGTGCGGCGGGGACAATCCCGAAAAGCCATATGACCGTAGCGCGATTGATCTGCACGAGGGTGGAGGCTACTCAGCGACGATAGACGGAGAATGTCGTAAATAAAAGAGGAGCACCAGAGCCTACTTCCGGAGTAATCCGGCGGGTAGGGGAAACTCTGGAGGACTCGCTCCTCTACCGTAGAATATGTGTACTGAAGATCTAGATCTTCTTTGGTTCTTTCTTCTTTTTTGGAAAATGATAAATTGTTTTTACTTTTTTGTTATGCCAATGGATGTTTGACTAAATTGGGTATTGTATAACATGATTTCTGTAAATAAAGAGTTTCATTTTCAAATCTTATGCATTCTTGTGAAGGATATTACTTCCTGATTTTGTGGTCTTAAACGGATTGGCCAACTCCTGGCCATTGCGGAACCATGTCACATCGTCATCTTCAGGGTTACCACTTCAGTCCTTGTTTTCCAAATGGAAGATGGTATATAGAGTGATGATTATAGTGTCATATCCACAACATTTCACCACATGGTTTAAGTCTGTAATGGCAACATTGCAGTTGGTCACGATAAGATGGTCATCAGGCCATTACTTCAGGCAATCCTGTAAACGCTTTTTACCTGCATTCACTGAACCTTCAGCATGCTTGGGTTTCTTTAGTTGTGCCATATCCATTAAGATTTTAAGTTTTCTATTATTTCCCAATAACCTCCGTATGTTTTTGAACCAACACGACGGATACGTTTTGTTTCTTTCAACATTTTAATACACTTTTGGACATAACTCCGTGAATAACCTAACAGGGAAGCCAACTCCGGATAGGTCAGCAATGGATTGGCTTTCAATGCATTAAATGTTTTGTCTAAGGCTGTTGAATTACCAGTTGAATTACCAGTTAGATTACTGGAATCTAACACTCCTTATTTCTCAACATTTAGGATTACTTCATTTCCAAAGCCTTCATGCATGGGTATGTCCATTAAGAAATAAGTACGGTCATCATCTGTTTCGATACTTGCACGAGGTGATCCGTTGTTCTTCAGTTCTTTCTGAATGGTGGGGATGCCAGTTCCACGTCCTTCGGACATATCTAACTCCTTCAAGAAATCTCCCAAACGGCGATTTCTGTATCTCCTTGATTTTAGCTTCCTGCATTCTTTGATAGCCAAAGCCGATATAGAACGATCCGGGCCAGAGAAACTAAGAATACTGATGCCTTCTGGCTCAATAGTGATTTTAGCAGGCTCACTTTCTTGATAGTCTCGATGATACATAGCATTTACCACAGCTTCTTCAAGTGCCTGATAAGGATAGTTGAAAAAACGATGTGAGTGCAAATCTTTCTTAGGCTTAATCACTTGCTCCTGAATGACGACAGATTGAATATAATCCATTGCTTTCGTGATGATCTCTGGCACCGAGCCTTTAA
>DMYZ01000028.1 GCA_003483565.1 Prevotella sp. | reverse complement strand
AAGAGCGTATGCTTCATATAGCTATTATTTTATAGATCTACTATGATTCTGCCCAAAGTTTCGCGTTGACCAACCTTTTTGCCATCTACCCAAAGGCTCAATCCTCTGCCTGCATGATACCTTCCACCATCCTTATCCCAGACAATAGAAACACGATGTCCATGATAGAGGATATTGTCAAGACAAAAATAATTCCACTTTCCAGCAGGCAACAAAGGATTAACCTCTAGTTTATTATCCGCACGCGGACGAAGGCCACAAAGGCCAGTAATGATAAGATCATTAAAAGTACTGTGATTATAGTAACGGCTGCGCTCCTGATCACCTTTGAGCCAATAGCCTGTTGTTTCGTCAAGATATTCACCAATATAAGGCTTTCCCCTATGGCTCTGCGACTGTACATATTTTTCCAGTTGGTCATAGTAAATATCTTTCCAGGATGATTCTGAAGAAGAAGGAACAGCTTTATTATCTGTTCCTTTCATTACAGGAAATGCCGGAATATACTGATAGTTATTCAGGAAGTTTGCCAACGCTGTCAAAGTCTGACTGGTGGCAAAAGGCCATACGGCTCCATCCCATTCACAATTACCTACACCATGAGTCCTGAACAGAGGATGTCTACGCTCTGCCGTAGTCAGACCGTAGGGGGCATTGAAACCTTTTTCATCAGCTACCTGCAACCATGCCTGAGCGAATTTCTGATTATCATCAGGCAAATTAAAATACCAGGGAAGGAATCCTATTTCTTCTCTTACATCAGCAAATTTCTGTGTAGGATAGAGTACTTCAAAAAATCTGGCGGAATCATTCCACAGATGATCTTCCACCATAGCTTTCAGACTATCTGCTTTTTTATTATAAAGATCAGCAAGTACATGATCTTGTTCAAGAGCTGCAATATCAGCAATAGCCCGGTCATTGCCATACATATAACTATTGATGCTCGGGCGAGCATTCTTGGCATGGCGTCCGCCGCTGATTGTTTCCTCCATGGCATCACGGACATCATACTGCCAATAAAGAGGAACCTTTTCTCCGTCTTTGCCGGCAGGTAAAGAATTGGCATCCCATCTATGATTATCCCATTCCTTGTTTTCCCAAACCAAATCAGGTAAGAGAGTCTTCAAACTGTCCTTCCGTCCATCTACCATATATTTATCCCAAATACTTGAAGCCATCCAACTACTATAGAAATCCAGCTTTTTCATGGGCTTTCCATTATTGCCATGAAACCATGTATGGATAATATTATCCAGATAAATTGGATTACGAAGCCATCGGCTCTCATGAATATGATGTCCTACGGCTGAAGCTATAAGATTATATTTATCAGCATAACTTCTCCGGATCAGAAATTCTGTCATTGCATAGCCTACTGAAGTATTTTCTATGTGCTTGCGCAAGGTCCACCAGCGATAGTACCACATCTGTTCAAAACTCTTGTCCGGAGTATCAAAGAGAGGCACATTAGCTTTCATCCAGTTCCAGGCCTGAGCATTAGGGATTGCCTGCACGATATTCTCATCTTCCATATTATTGAACTCGTCAACATAATGTTTGTAATCATCAGCTTTAAGGAAGGCTGCTCCCTCATCGGCATCAGTACTGGAAGTTTTGAAATTGGCAATCTTATATACGGCAAGACTATCCGTTGCTCCCGCTCCAGGAAGAATACCATCCCAGTCCGCAGGAGTATCTACATCAGGGAAAGTACGCTCACTGCCAGTACGGAACATCACCCGCTCAAAACTATGTACAGGAGCATAGAACATACGCTTGCCAACTTCCTTACCATCCACATAAAAAGTTGCCATGCGGTTGGATACGCTCAAGCATACTTCTACATGATAAGTTCTACCTGCCTGATAATCTATAAGATGTCCATATCTGGCACCGCCCTTACCCCGCATCTCACCCTGAGCGGTAAGTTCTATGCGCGATGCGGAAATTCCATTCCTGTCCATAAATTCTATTTGCAGAAGACCATTATGATTTTGCTCTGCCTCAAGATCGAAACTTACGGTCAATTCCTTTGTTGCCGGTATCTTCCGGTCCAGACGGGCATAATCAAAGGGATCTTCATCACTTAGCGTGAGCCATTTTCCCTCAAGTCCTACCGGAGCCATCTTTGGGGAATAGATATTCCATTGGGTAAGGTCTGCAAGACTTCTATCCCTGGTAAAATCGTCATTAGCCTGCGCATGCGCTTCCGTCTCCACAGGTACAGGAATACGGCTCACCCATATATCTTCCTTGTTCATCGAATAAGCCACCCATAAATCACGGTCTTTGGGTTCGCCCATGCCTTCCTGTATTCCCCTGACATATTGAGGCCCGTAACTCTTGTAGTTACCACCATAACGCATCGGAGGAACTTCTCCGTTGACAAGATTTAGAGTTGTATAATTGAGGCCATCCGCAGAAAGCGATATCGCTAGCGGCCAGCGGTATTCTGAAGGATTATATACCGTAGCATAAGTACCGTCGGAAAGATGCTGCCCCCAGATTTTGGCATTACTATTAACAAAACCTTGTGCACGGTTAACAGGTTGCAGCCATGTTCTGCCGCCATCACTTGAAAGAGAAGTCAAGGCATTTTTCCATAAGGCTACAATCCTGCCATCAGGCAAGGTATAGTCATTATAAGCTTTATAATCCTTGGTCAGAGGGATAAGCGAATCATTACGATTGGCCTCCTCTACCCATCCCATCAACATTCTTGGATTGTGGAGAATCTCTTCACAAGCTTTCCGCATCGTCTTGTTTCCTTTGGTATAGTTGGGATAATCCGTATTCTGCGGACCAAAACCATGATTGTAATAAATAAAATAAACCGGGCCGAAACTACCGTCTTTTTTTATCTCACGTATTACCCTGCCAATTCCGTTACCGTCATTGTTGTGGTCTTTCTTGTTAAGACATACTCCATAGGTACCAAGAGCAAAAAGATGTCCTGACGTAGATACATAAAAACCCTGTCGCTGATGCATCACAGCTATGAGATGGTGTGCTTCACCCGGCACTCCTTCTTTTTTGAAGCCTTCAGGGACTTTGTATTCAGGAAAGAGGATAACCGGATTTGTCCAATGATATCCATCCTCTGATGTCTGAAGCAATGTATGTGAAGGCGGTACCTGCTCATCTTTCTCATCACTCAGATAGTGTACATAGAAGCGTCCGTTCCAATAAGCCATCATCGGCTGATGATTATAAGTCCAGCCTCCTCCATTGGCTGATGACGAATGTTCGCGGTTGGCTCGAAGAATCTGAATATTATGTACCCCTACGACAGGTGACAATCCGCCGTCATGACGATTAGGATCACTGAGTTCTGTGCCTGAATAATGCACCAGTTCCTGTGCTGTTATGTCCGACGGACACAACAGAAATGATGAGAACACGAATACTGCAAAATATACCTTTTTCATTTTAATAACCCTTTAACGATACGTTTTGATGCCATGAAAATAGTACCGTGCTTGTGACCTTCAGGAATACTGGTCTTATCAGATATTTCCTTGAAATGTGTGAAATCCCTTGTAAAATAAGCGGCAAAATCATGTTTCCTATAGCGATCAGCATAGATGATATAACCATTTTTCACTTTAGCTACAGCCGGCCCCTCCACAAACTCTTCAGAAAAGGACTGCGATGCAGGACTCCATGGTCCCTGAGGACAAGTGGCGAAAGCTACCTTCAAGTTGCGGTTTGAACGAGTATTGTCCTTTAATACCATCACATATCTCTTTTCACCAAGTTTTACGATCATAGCATCAATACAGCTGAAACCTGGATCAAAGAGAAGTTTTGTCGGAGTAAAGTGAACAAAGTCACGTGTAGTAGTATAATAAAGTCGATGATTATTATCCTCTTCTTCCGTGCCCCTGTTAAATTTATGAGGTATACAGGAAGCCCAGAATATCATCATATCCTTATGACTTTCATCATAGAATAGTTCAGGCGCCCATACATTAACGGTAGCAGTATCCGACATTACTTCTATGAAATGCTCCTTGCTCCAATGTCTCAAATCTGTTGACGAGGCATAGCCGAAGCCACGGTCACCCCGCCAGCTGCTTGTCCACACAAGATGGTACATACCATCAGGGGTCTGTTGGATAGAAGGATCGCGAAGGACCTTCTGCTTTCCAACCTCCGGCCGGAGCCATATCCCGGGTATAGAATCCCAGTGCAAACCATCCTTACTGTAAAGATAGCGCAAGCCGTCTGTAGCCGGTTCGTGGAAACTACTGTAGACATAATATTCACTACTGCATGAAACAAGTGCCAGAAATATTGTCAGCACTGCTAATATTTTTTTCATCACTATTATTTTATTGTGTTATGAGGTGCCTGCGGGCCGTTGTTATCCCATATATTTCCTGGCCCCGTAGCATTTTTCAAATATTTCTCAGAAGGAGTCCAGTTATTACGCAGCGTGATATTACTGCTTCCTTCATCAGTATAAAGATAAAACCAGTGATCCGGATCGTGGACATACGAAGGATGGGCTATGTCAGATACCTGATTATATTCAATGACGGTACCCGGCTGGTTGCCGAGAGTATAAATACCGGCACAGTCATACATGTGCCGGGCATAATTGTAAATATGGTTATAAGCTACATAATTGTCATGCATGCATACACTGTCACGGTTCCATCCCCATCCCAGACTAATACCGGTATAAGAAATATCATGAACATCATTATATTCAATATTAATGTTGCTTACATATCCGGCTGCTATTGCCACACATCCCCAGTCTTCATTAGCTATATTAGAAAATTGGTTATGGAGGACAGCCTGATGGCTGCAGACCACACGCACATCTCTCGGACAATAAGGCAGATGAGCCTCCTGTCCTTCTGGAGAGAAACTGCCGTCAACGAAACCATTCAAGGCAATATCCCTGAAGATGCAGTTAAAAGTCTTGCCATAATGGCAACCGGAGACATAGTCAAGTCCACTGCCTCCAAGATGTTCAAGACGACAATTAAGAAAATCGATACGGTCTGCATTGTCTACCTCTATGGCAGCCTCAGCCCGGCCCAACCAGCCTTGATTATCCAACTTATGATTATTCTGGCGGTCTATCTGTGGATGAAGTTTATAAGCTTCAGTGAGGTACATACCTGCCTGAAGTGGCACATGACCTTTATAACTAGGACGCATCCACGTAGTATAATTGAAATCAATAGAATCAAAACATATATTGCTTACTTTCCTGTCAAGCACACCCGTTATCTTTACAAGAGTTTCCAAAACAGGAACCTCAACATCAGCGGTACTCATATCCTCACCCTTTCGAGGCATATAATAAAGTTTACCGGTACGGATATTATGATACCATTCGCCGGGCTTATCCAGAAGGGAAAGGGAATTGACAAAAAAGAAAGGCGAATCATGCCGGCTATGATACATCGGGGACGGCCATGGATGAGAGAATTGCAACCGCGCTTCAGGATTATGGAAGATGACAGCAGCAGAATCACCTTCTACTCTGATATCTTTAACACGAAGAATTCCAATCTCCCACATCTGATGCAGGACCAGTTCAAGTCCTTCATAACGGTTATCTTGCAAATTCAACTTACTGTTTTCTTTCTTTTCCTTCATCACCTGCATTACGGCGCGCTTTGGCACCCAGAGAATACGGTTTTTCTTGTCATAGTTAAGTATGCTTGGCATCTTGTCCCAATCGGACACACTCCGTGCACGAACTGCCTTTCGGCCGTTCACCCATATCTGCCTGAAATCAAAGGGTCTTCCATTGAAGTCAGGCACATCAGCTTCATAGCAGCGTCCTGTTTTTTTCCAGCCTTTGACTTGTACAGAACCGGTCAGATGAGTATCCCCAGAACCGACAAGCTGCAGTCCTGAATCTTCCGGACGCAGACAAAGAGGCTCATAAAGGCGATAAATACCGGACGTAAGACGGATTTCCGCATACTTTCCATGCAACCGATGGTATTCTCTTGCTGCAACGACTGCATTGGCAAGAGCTTCCCCATCGGCTTCAGGACTTACATAGATTATCGTATCTGCTGCATAAAGTGAAGCTGAGACGAGTCCTAATAACATTATCAATAACCTTTTCTTCATTTCATCTCTTCAAATTCATCCATACCGTCATGTCCTGGTTTCCGCGGTTTCCCCATGCATAATAAGGTATCAGACGAATTTTTACTTTTTTTGTTGCAGGTGTAAGTTTCCGATAGAGTTCATCTCTGCCCCATACCGAATCTTCTGCAAGTTCTGCCTCACCTTCAAGAGCGGTCATTTCAGCACCGTCTATTTCCATTTTTACTGGTTTTAAGTCAATATCAGCAGGGATCACTACATTATTGATATTTGCTCTCCCCTCGATGTCACAGCTTTCGAGACAATATACCAGCGGTCCCCTTTTCACTGCCACCTGGTTTTTATCTTCTTCAACCAAAGGATTAGCTTCGATCAATTGTACCTTCATAGGAAAATCGACCGTAATTGTCTTATCCCGTGGAAGATCAAAGACCTTATAACCTTCGATATTGGGATAAGCTCCGTCCTTCAGACTGTCAGCCTCTGCCCACGCCGGTATACGGATAAGGATCTGTTTAAGCCCTTTCGCCTTATGAATTTTCAAAGTAATACGGCCATCGAAAGGATAATCTGTAATTTCATCTATGTCAAGGTTTTTAGTCTTTAGGTGATTATTGCCAAAAACATTAACATAGAGTTTATTGTTATCCTTGCTTACCGTATAGGCATATTCCTGGGCTTCAGCCAATGTACGCAAAGTATTCGGCGGGCAACAGAAGCAGGAGATATAACGCTGTCTCTCTTTAGGCCAGCGCATAACATAAGGGAAAGTACTATTTTTGCGTAATGCCTGGGTATAAAAATATTTCGTTCCATCAAGACTGATTCCCGGCAAAATGCCATTATAGAGTTCATTCTCCACCATATCTGCATACTTGCTGTCTGCGGTCGTTTCAAGCATACGCCAAGAGAAAAGCAGTTGTCCCACCTGTGCACAAGTCTCGTTATGGCTGGTTTCATTAGGCAGCTGGAACTTTCTGCCATAAGCCTGATGGACCTGTTGTATCAGTGACTGATCATAAGAAGTGCCGTCTGGAGACACACCGTCATAGAGAGCGCCACAACCTCCTGTTATATAGATCTTATGTAAAGCGATATCATTCCATATACTCTGTAAATTCTTCATCAACTGCCGTTCCCCGGTTTCAGCATAGAGGTCAGCGACACCGGCGTAGAGGTAATTGGCTCTTACCGCATGTCCTGTTGCTTCGTACTGCTGTCGGAAAGGAATAC
>DMYZ01000080.1 GCA_003483565.1 Prevotella sp. | reverse complement strand
TTTTCTCATCCCTGCTGTTTACTTGGCTTCATCTTCTTTAGCCTTGAAAGCCAAGGCATAAGCCTTTATCTGTTTAACCATAGCCAACAGACCGTTAGAACGCGTCGGGCTCAAATGCTCGCGCAGTCCGATCTTTTCTATAAAATAAAGATCTGCATTCAGAATCTCTGATGGCGTATGTCCGCTCATCACCTGTATGAGAAGAGCTATAATGCCCTTCACAATAAGTGCATCGCTGTCAGCAGTAAAAACCAGCTTACCGTCTTTGTAGTCACACTGCAACCATACACGGCTCTGGCAGCCGTCAATCAGGTTGTTTTCTGTTTTATACTGATCATTCAATATCTCCAGATCATTACCCAGATCTATTAACATCTGATACCGGTCCATCCAGTCGGTGAAATCGGAAAATTCTTCTACAACTTCATCTTGAGCTTCATTGATTGTCATTTTATTTCCTTTATTTCCTGTACTGTTACTAATTTATATAATTTATCGGAAGGCCTCACCTTATCCGTTACCGGAACAGACACACGCTGTCCCTTAAAAGCTTTATCCACGGGCTTCAGATCATAACGTATCTCTTCTGCATTAAGATACATTACACCAGTGGTAGGACCGGTGATCAGGAGTTTATCACCTTTGTCAAAATCAGCGGCTTCTACAGCAACCTCAGCCACATGCAGTTTGCTGAAATATTTTATTATTTTGCCAACAAGCACTTTTTTCTCGGTAGCTGCACTGCCATAATGTTTGTTCCATTCTCCCATAGTCTGTCCCTGATAATAGCCATCCCAGAAACCACGGTTGAATACTTTGGCGAGTTCCTTGTCCCAGATATCTTTTTTCTCCTCCGTAAAGGTTCCGTCAAGCACACTCCGGATAGCTTCCCGGTAACAGCTTACTACAGTATATACATATTCAGGTCCACGGGCACGGCCTTCTATCTTGAAAACTCTTACGCCTGCATCCATCATCCGGTCTATAAAACGTATGGTCTTCAAATCCTTAGGACTCATGACATATTTGTTGTCAATATCGAGTTGGTTGCCGGTTTCATTATCCGTCACTGTATAAGAGCGGCGGCAAATCTGCACACACTCACCCCGATTAGCCGAACGGTTGGCATTATGCAGGCTCATATAACACTTTCCGCTTACCGCCATGCACAATGCACCATGACAGAACATCTCTATGCGGATCCGCTTTCCCATCGGCCCGCAGATATTCTGTTTTTCAATCTCCTCATGGATATGCTTCACCTGATCCATGTTCAGCTCACGGGCCAGTACCGAAACATCTGCAAAACGACTGTAAAACTTCAGTGCCTCAACATTGGAAATATTCAGCTGAGTAGAGAGATGCACTTCTTCACCCACTTCATTGCAGTAGGCCATAACAGCCACATCGCTGGCTATAACCGCAGAAATTCCAGCCTCCCTGGCCGCATCTATGATCTCTTTCATTGCAGAAATATCCTGATCATAAATGACCGTATTCACTGTCAGGTATGTTTTAATACCGTGCTTATTGCAAGTAGCCGCAATATCGCGCAAATCTTCTATATTAAAATGATTAGCCGAATGCGACCGCATATTCAGTTTGCCGATACCGAAATACACAGAGTTAGCCCCTGCCTGTATCGCTGCTGCCAGTGATTCTCGGGAACCTACCGGCGCCATGATTTCAAAATCTTCTATTTTTTCTTTCATTTGGTTGCAAAGTTACAATTTATTTTCTAGATAACCAATAAGTCCAGACGTTCATTATATCGTATGAAAACAGTAATGTCAGACAAATGTCAGACAACGAATTTGCAGGTTTCCGGAGAGCACCCTAACTTTGTCTGTCAGTTAACACGCTCCCCCTCATTTACTTTTTCTTAAGCAAAAAAGGGGCACAATAATGATTAAAGGGAAAGTGAGAAAACTAATTGTTTTAATTATTCTTAGCATTATACTTAGCGTCAGTATCGGATTCGTCAATACCTCCTGTAAAATAAAACCACAGGAGGAGTTATTTGGCGACGAGCTTGCCATTGCTCCCATGAAGACTTATCAGGACAAAGACTTTGGCTTTACGGTCAGATATCCGTCATTTTTTATCAAGCAACCGGACTCTCTAAACGATTATATCGGTTATGCACGTTTCAGTTATGCAGACCACTGGGCAAATATCATCCTTGAGAGTTATGTCGCCAAAAACTACAGCAGAACTCTCCGACTCGGTATGGATTCTTTCACTAAAGCCCTCCATGCTACCAGACATCATTTAGGAAAGAATTATTTCATCCTTTCCGGACCACAATACGAAAACGGAAGCTATGTAGACGGCTATAGTTTTTATTCAAAATATGTAAACAACGGCAAACTATGGTTTGTCTATACCGTGGTATATCCCAATTCCTACCATAACTATATCGGCAGGCTTTTTTATGAGATCAAACAATGGACCGTGTGGGATAATAGATTAATCTTAAATAGATAGATAAATAAATATAAGAGAATAATCAACTAAAAATCAGCACCTAAAAAACATCTTTCCAGGTGCTGATACCTATGCTCTTACAACTTTTGGCACTTGCCAAATATATAAGTGGCAAGTGCCGTTTATATATTTGGCGAGTGCCAAAAGCTACGGTCAGACATATTTTTAATACTCGTCGATCTTCAAATCCTTACGATAAGTTCTCAGTTTTTTCATTAACTTCGCTGTAATTTTCTCATATCCCTTTTGCCCATATATATTATGAATCTCTGTTGGATCCGTTTTTAAATCATAGAGTTCGTAATAATCTATATCAGGAGCATCAGCAGGAAAATAATTAGCATTCTTCAAATAATTAAAGACCCTGTTTTCATGTGTACCAGGAATCATCTGATATTTGTTTTCGACACAAGCGCGGTAGCCACCCTTTCCATAGAAGTGAATCAATTTATAGCGTTCAGTACGAACACCATCATGCTTGCGAACCAGATGGAATGTAGGGTAATCGTAATAGTGATAATACAAACTTGTACGCCAGTTTTTAGCTGTACCATTCCGGAAAAGAGGTATTAAAGAACGTCCTGGGAGTTCCTTAGGTTTTTGAATCCCGGCTAATGATAGGAAGGTAGGAGCAAAATCTATATTCTGAACCAATTCCTTACAACGTGTACCTGGAGTTATATGCCCAGGATAACAAATAATAAGAGGTGTACGCATACTTTCTTCATACATCCAGCGCTTGTCAAACCATCCATGTTCACCCAGGTAAAATCCCTGGTCTGAAGTATATATAATTACAGTATTGTCAGTAAGTCCGTTTTTATCCAGATAATCAAGGATCTTGCCTACACTTTCATCAACAGAATGAATCACACGCATATAATCATGTATATAAGCCTGATATTTCCACTCAACAAGCGCTTTACCGGTAAGATTTTCCTGCAAGAATTTACGGTTCCGAGGAGTATAATAGCTGTCCCATGCCATACGTTCCTGTGGTGTCATACGTCCTAATTCTCCCATAAGAGCTCCATAAGAAGCCTTGCTCTCCGGAGTTTTCCCATCATAAAGTTCTGGAATTTTCAGATCTTGAATCAATTCCATGGCATGGGCTATCGTCATCTTTTGCTGATGGGCTGCTATACCGCGTGTACTGTAGTCATCCCAGAAAGTAGCAGGTTCTGGAAAAGTGACATCATCATAAAGTCCCAGATTCTTGATTGCCGGCATCCAGTTACGATGAGGAGCCTTATGATGAATCATCAAACAAAAGGGTTTACTCTTGTCACGGTGATCAAGAAAATCCAAAGCATGCTGAGTTATCAGATCCGTGGCATATCCTTCTTCACGAATATACTTTCCATACCTTCCCTTCTCTGTAAAAGTAGGATTATAATAGGTACCCTGGTCATCAAGGATATGATAATAGTTAAAACCCTTCGGTTTACACATTAAATTCCATTTACCCACAATAGCGGTCTGATAACCTACCTGCTGCAATCTTTGAGTAAAAAAAGTCTTTGTTGTATCAATGCCTTCAGAAAGCTGCCGCTGTCCATTCTGATTACTGTATAATCCTGTTATCAGACAAGCACGGCTAGGTGCAGAAAGAGAATTTTCAACAAAGGCACGGTCGAATATCATACCATTTTTTGCAATACGGTCAATATTGGGAGTCGGAGCCTGTTTGGAGAGAGCACTGCCATAAGCGCTGATAGCCTGAAAAGCATGGTCATCGCACATGATATAGACAATGTTAGGGCGTTGCGTTGTTTGTGCCAGGACTTTTGTGCCCACCGAGGTGATAGCCGCTACAGCCATCAAAGGAGTTGTGATCTTGTTCATAAAATATGTATTATTAGATTGTAATGCTTTTATTAAATACCATTTGCAAAGATATTTCAAAATAAAGAATAGTACTTTTGATTCCTTACAAAGAATTGTTGTTTTCTTTCAAAAACTTTTAATATTTTGAAGGCTTGACTATTTTATTCAATAAAAACAAGATATAAGTTATATTTTGATTATATTTGCAATATACAATAGCTGAACCTGAAAAAAGTGAAATACTCACGTCTAACTGTTATTATTATTCAAATTGCTGTCATAGCATCTATGGCAGCAACTTACTTAAGGCATCCCACAATACTTCATAAAATGGGAACCTATACTTTATCTAACACTCTTACTTCCAATGATGTGAAAGCCTTTGTAAAAGATGCCAAGGGCCAACTTTGGATAGGGACGAATTCCGGGCTCAACATTTCAAGAGGTCAACGCTATATACAATTATTTGCCAATATGGATGATTCCACTACATTACCCGGAAATACTATTTTTGATTTATTCAAAGACAGCAAGGAACAAATCTGGGTAGCTACGAATAAAGGGCTGGCACGTTATGAAGGCAATTGCCATTTCCACCGATATTTTTTTCCGCACCTGGAATATGGTATCACACAAGTTTGCGAACTGGCAGACAAGAGTATAGCAATTATTGCTGACAACAAGATATACCGTATCAGCCAAAATCATCCTTCCCTGTTTGTGACCATAAAGCCTCAACATGCAAAATGGATGTATTCACAATACAAAATCACCCCGGACCAAACCGGAGGCCTATGGCTGATTGCTCCACGTTTTATCCGTCATTATAACAATAAAGGGCATCTCCAAAAAATCATTCAACAAAACAAGACAAAGTACACCAACATATGTTCTGTCGCAGAAGATGGCAAAAGATTATGGATTTCACAAGGGCAGAATATTTGTTGTCTGGATAAGAATTTAGGGGAAATAATTTACAATTACCCTAAAAGCATCCCCATATTACCTTGGATTATGCTAAAAGAATCCTATGGATCGTTGCTCATACAAAGCCATAAAAAGGGACTTTACCGCTTTTATCCTCTCACTGGAAAAATAAAGAAAATATCTGTTCTGGAGTTTCCTTTATCACATAACGATGAACAGATATCCACTTTAAGAAAAGATTCTGATGGCACTTTCTATATTGGTTTCCGTAATATGGGAATAGACATCGTATCTCCAGAAAACTATGCCCTTCGCATTCTAAACAAAAATAAGATTGTTGACAGAACAAAAAATAAAAATGTAAGCAAAATAACCTTGGGGAATGGTATGCTATGGGGAGCCGTTGATAAAGATATATTTTTATATGACTTTACAAAAAGACAATTTACGACCTTGCCTTTAGATCATATTTTTTATGACAGTCCGCAGTTCAGGCAAGACCTTAGAATAATAATACCCTTAGATTATCATCACTATTTTTTAATGACAAATGTACGGTTCGCGCTATGCCAGCAAAAAGGTAAATATCTGAAAGATGAAAAAGTATTCAATCCCGGTTCTGCTTTAGGCCATGCCATGGCTTTAGGGGACACCGTATTCATGACTTCCGATATAGGGAAAATTTATTATTACGTTGAAGGTGAATCACACTATCATACATTAAATATAAACATCAGCGGATATGATGAAGATACAAAACTATTTCCGGCAGGGTCACAGAAGGTCTTACTACTTTGTAAAAATGGCAATGCGGCAATACTTTCTTTGCCCGGACTTAAAATTGCCCCTATTAAATGGAGAAGCAATGCTGATTTGAAAAACATACTTATAAATTGCTCTTACGTGGATATTCAGAACAATCTATGGATAGGAACCCAGAATCATGGAGTTTTACTCGCTTCTATAACCCGAAAAACTATGAAGAAGATCTCAACAGGTATACAGGAACAGGGTATTACTAACATTCTCGTTGATCCCAAAGGGATACTCCATATTACGACAGAAGAGCAACAATATATTTGTCTGCCAGAAGGCCCCGGCAAATACAGTTTCAATACCATGCTTGTAAATAGAGGTGAAAACAATGCTCCTATCAATACTGAGAGTATGGTCTTGCTACCTGACAACACTTGTGCAATAGGAACCTATGAAGGTTGCCAACTTTTTCCCAGCCAACATATTGTCCCCCACAAATCACCCCTGCTCCTAGAAAACATTGAAATAACAACTGATGCCGGGCATGAACTGGTTCCAGAAAGACCTCTGGTAAATGGAGGTCTGTTAACCTTATCCCATAACCACAATGATTTACAGTTCTTATTAAGCCAGTCTTCCCCCCAGCGAGCCCTCTGCCCCATATACAGTATTATGTTAGAAAATGTCGATAAGCAATGGCATCCTGTACCCAGCAATCTTATCGTATCATACCCTAATTTACAGCCAGGGAAATATACACTCCGCATTCATATTGCAGGAAACAATGGAAGAAGAAAAGATTTCACTCTTTCCATTCATATTCTTCCCCCTATATGGTTGTCATGGCAAGCTCTTTATTCCTATCTTGTACTTATAATTCTAATCATTTATTATATTAATACTCTCTATCTAAAAAATCGTGCCAACAAATTAGAATTAGCTGTCAAAGACCATGAAAACAAACAGGAAAAACGTTCAAACAAAATGAACCAGCAGTTCTTTGCCAATGTAAGTCATGAATTCCGCAATCCACTGACCATGATTGCCGGTCCTATATTATCCATGCAACGCGATCATTCGCTACCAGCTAGCACACGCCACAGCCTTAATATCGTCTCTCTGAGCGTGAGACGTATGCTGCAACTCATTGACCAGATGCTTGATTTCAACAAACTGGAAGACGATGTTCTCAAACTTCAGGTAGAACTTTGCGATTTCTCAGAAATTGCACGTATACAAATAGATATTTTAAAAGAAACGGCTTTCTATCACCATATTCAAGTGAACGGAGTGGGAATGGACTCCCCCCGGCTCTTATGGATCGACAAGGATAAGATTGCTAAGATCATGGGCAATCTTTTCACCAACGCCCTTAAACATACTCCAGACGGAGGAGAAATCAATATGATATGCCAGCTGGCAAAAGACCAAAAAATTTCATTCTCTATCTTTAATAATGGAAAGCATATCCCCGAAGATAAACTACCTTATGTTTTTGCACGTTATTATCAGGTAAAAGAAATTAACGAAAATCATAACTATGGTTTTGGAACCGGTCTCGGACTATATTATGTAAAACAACTTGTAAAATTACACCATGGTAGTATTTCCGCATCAAATGTACCAAACGGAGGAGTGGTATTCTCTTTATTATTACCAAATAATGACGTATACTCTGACTCTGAAAAAAGAAAGAAACCTGTAAAATCTTCCATTCACGAGCCTCTTCCTCATATTAATTTCGAAAAATTCAAAAAACCTAATGAAGATATTACAGGCTTGAGACCTACTATGCTTGTGGTCGATGATGATACAGACCTGGCCTTATATATCGCCTCTATCTTTGACAATATATACCAGGTGAGAAGTGTATACAGTGCGGAATCAGCCTTAGAATATTTAAGAAATCATCAACCTGACATTATTCTCAGTGATGTAATAATGAACGAGATCAGTGGTCTTGATTTCTGCCGCATACTAAAAGAAGACATGAACTATTCCCATATTCCTATCGTTTTAATTTCTGCCAAGAGCAATATCCGGGAACAGATAGAAGGACTGAATGTCGGAGCAATCGCTTATATCGTAAAGCCCTTTGATCCGGACATGCTGAAGGCCCTTGTAAGATCGCAAATGCAAAATATGAATGAAGTCCGAAAACAATTGCGTGAAAATACGTCTGCTCAAATCGTGTCAGACACCCTGTCACCACAAGACCGGAAATTTATGGACGAAGTTTATACTCTCATGGAACAGCAATTAACCATGGAGAACATCAATATTCCATCCGTATGTAACGAAATGCACGTAAGTCGCACAAAATTTAATTATAAGATAAAACAACTTACAGACATGACACCAAGCGCCTTTTTCCGCACCTATAAACTAAACCGTGCCGCAAAACTGTTACGGGAAGGGAAATGTAATGTATCTGAAGCTGCCATGCAAACCGGATTTAATAACTTATCTTATTTCTCCACCATATTTAAGAAACAATTTGGTATCTCACCTAGTGAATATAAATAATAAAACGAAAAAATATGACAACAATTTCGCCCTTTTCTCATCCTCTATATGTCATGCTGAAACCCGCAGGCTCTCACTGTAACCTTGCCTGTGAATACTGCTATTACCTGGAAAAATCGAAACTATACCCCGACTATTCCCATCAGATCATGACCGACGAGATGCTGGAATTATTCACCCGTGAATATATTATGGCACAGACCATGAATCAAGTTCTATTCACATGGCATGGAGGTGAACCGCTTATGCGTCCGCTCTCCTTCTATAAAAAAGCTCTCGAATTACAACGCAAATATGCAGAGGGACGGCAAATAGACAACGTCATTCAGACAAACGGGACCTTGCTTACAGATGAATGGTGCGAGTTTTTCCATGACAACGGCTTCCTTGTAGGTATCTCTATCGACGGGCCACAGGAGTTTCACGATGAATTCCGAAAAACCCGAACCCGTCATCCTTCCTGGCTGAAGGTGATGCAAGGAATACGGTTATTAAAGAAATGGAACGTGGAGTGGAACGCTATGGCAGTTGTCAATGAATTCAATGCTGACTATCCTCTTGAATTCTATCAATTTTTCAAGGATCTGGGTGCCCATTATATCCAGTTTTCCCCTATCGTAGAGCGTATCGTAAAGTATCCGAATGCCACGAACCCTGATGAGCCCCAGGCTGCGCAAAGGCATCTGGCCAATATGCTTGATACGAATGCTCCACTGGCAGATTTTTCTATATCACCGAAACAATGGGGTGACTTTCTCTGTGCTCTTTTCGATGAATGGGTGAAACACGATGTGGGTACTTATTATATCCAGTTATTTGATGCTACCCTGGCTAACTGGGTCGGTGAAGCTCCCGGCATCTGTACCCTTGGGAAAAGATGCGGACACGCTGCCTGCATGGAATTTAACGGGGATGTCTATTCGTGCGACCACTTTGTTTTCCCGGAATTCAAATTAGGAAATATCCATGATCATACTCTAGTAGAAATGCTTTACGGACAGCAACAGAAACAATTCGGCGATATCAAGCAGCTGCTGCCACACCAATGTATGGAATGTAAATGGAAATTTGCCTGCAACGGTGAATGCCCAAAGAACCGATTCGTCAAAGTCGCAGAAAACGAACCGGGACTCAACTATCTCTGCACAGGTTACAGACAGTTTTTTAATCATGTAGCTCCTTACATGGATTTCATGAAACAAGAATACGAAAACGGGCGGCCACCAGCCAATATCATGAAAGAAGTAGAGAGAATCAGGCAGCAATCCTCTCTATAATCTGTTTCAAGGAAAAAGCAGACGGAATGTCGTGAGATGATGTTCCTTGTCCCGGATAAGAGACAGACTGCCTCCACTTACCCGCATAATTTGCTTAGAAAGACTCAGACCGATTCCACTGCCTGTCGCCTTTGTTGTGAAAAAAGGAATAAATACATGTTGCGCCACATCATCAGAAATCATTTCCCCGTTATTCGTCACATCAATACAAACAGCTTCCGTGGCATCCGTATAAGCATGTATCACTATCACCATAGCCTCATCGCCAGCCTCTACAGCATTCTTCAGAAGATTGGTGATGACATGCGCTATGAGACTTTCATCTGCCTGCACAATAAGATCTTTGGGTTCTACTCTCACCTCTACCGTATGGAGACAAAGACGCGATATGCGCTCCAAAAAAGGTTTCACATAATAAAGTGTCGGTGACGGAGAAGGGATATGGGTAAATTTTCGATAATTATCTACGAAATGCAAAAGGTCACGACCTGCCGAGCTTATGGTATTCAATCCTTCCCGGATTTCCCCTCGAGGGACCCTTGACAGCAAAACCTGCGAGAGGGAGACAACCGGAGTAATAGTATTCATGATCTCATGGGTGAGAACACGGATAAGCTTTATCCATGCATCAAGTTCCTCATTATTCAATTCATTGTTAATATCGGAAAAAGCTACTATCTTAACTCGTTTTCCTTTCAATACCGTGTATGACTCGTGAATGGAAAAACGAAGTTGAGTCATCTGATCTCCAATCTGGACAATATGAGTGAGCGCTTCGAGACGGAGAAGCTTCAAGGCAGCCTGATTATGCTGAAGAACATTGCCATGACCGTCGACGACCATTATTCCGGTATCGACAGAGTTGATGATAAGCTCATAATATTTCTCACGCTCCGTCGTTTCTGTATGATATTTCTCCATAATCGTCTTGATACGATTCAAGGCCGCATTCAACATTGCATCATCACGGGATCTGACATCTTCCGGAAAATGGAAGGTATAGTCCACATTCTCCAGAGCATCGAACATGAAGGTTACTTTCTCCACATTCCGCCGGTAATGATGATAAAGACGGAAATATACAACCAGCAAGACCACTATAATTAGTAAAAGGATATAAACCATAAGTTATGGATAAAAAGCGAGTTCATTTATAAACCGTATTTTTTGATCTTATTATAAAGAGTCTGCCGGGATATCCCTAGCAGAGCAGCCACATTCGAGAGATTTCCATTTTGCTCTTTGATCGTCTTTGCAATCAACTGCTTCTCCATCTCGTCAAGGGTCTGAGCCGTTTCTGTCGGCTGTTCCTCCTTACCAGAAACGTTTCCCTCTATATCATTTTCCCCGATACGAGTACTGTCCGACAAGATAACGGCCTTCTCTACAGCGTGCTGGAGTTCGCGGATATTGCCATACCAAGGCAGACTTGTCATCTTATGGCTGGCCTCTTCACTGAACGAGAGCCCTGTCTTGTCGTAAAGTTTCGAATACTGCATCAGGAAGCGCTGTGCCAGTGGCAGGATGTCTTCCTTACGCTCACGAAGGGACGGCAAATGAAGATGAATGGTATTAATACGATAAAGGAGGTCTTCCCTAAATTCGCTGTCCTTTACCATTTGTTGAAGGTCACGGTTAGTAGCACTGATGATACGCACATCAACAGGAATCTGATGACAGCCTCCCACCCTGACCACACATCGTCTTTGCAAGACGGTCAGAAGTTTAGCCTGAAGAGCATACGAGAGATTTCCGATCTCATCAAGAAAAAGTGTTCCTCCTGCAGCAAGTTCAAACTTGCCGGGCTTATCAACCTTGGCATCCGTAAAAGAACCTTTCATATACCCGAAGAGTTCACTTTCAAACAAAGTTTCCGAGACCGCCCCCAGATCAACGGGAAACAATTTATGATCATGTCTCTGCGACAAGCGATGAAGCTCATTAGCCAGCACTTCCTTGCCGGTACCATTCTCACCGGTAATCAAGATATTGGCATCCGTATCAGCAACCTTCTCTACCAGGATCTTCAGATGAAGCATAGTTTCAGTTGTCCCCCAAAACATAGAGGAAGTATCCCCGTCCGGTTTCTCAGCAGAAACAGCTCCCCGCTTACTGGTTCCCTTATCATAAGCATCTTTTAAAGTCTTGATCATCTTTTTATTGTCAAAAGGTTTCACGATAAAATCAGTGGCACCTTCTTTCAATCCCGTCACGGCAAGATCTATATCCGCATAAGCTGTAAAGAGAACAACCCGGGTAAATGGTCGTGCCTTCTTTATTTCCTTCAACCAGAACAGTCCCTCATTTCCATTATTGATACCTCGTCCAAAGTTCATGTCAAGCAAGACGACATCGGGATGATCCTCCCGCAAGCGGGATGGAATATTATTAGGGTTGCTGATCATAATGACATTTCTGAAGATATCCCCCGTCAGCAATCGCAATGTCTTCA
>DMYZ01000295.1 GCA_003483565.1 Prevotella sp. | reverse complement strand
TTAATATTCTCATTTATTACAGAATGCAGTAATTATTAGTATTCAACTATGCTCCTGTTTTTTGTTGCAAAGATAGAGAAAAAAGCAATAGATGTTTTATAAAATTAAGAATAGATGTTATTAATTTCCGTCGGACAACATGCAGGACAAAAATGGCACACCTCATTATAATAGAAGGGCGAATATCAAAACATTTTCTTCTCACATTTTTCCTGTATAGTTCTAGTATCTCATTATTTCTATGTAAATTTGCGTCTTAAAAACATAAACATTCAACATTACAATTCAATGAAGACAGATTTTGAAATCGCTCACGAAGCTCACATGGAACCAATCTCAAAGATCGCAGAGAAAGCAGGTATTCCTGTAGAAGTCATTGAACCTTACGGAAAATATATTGCGAAAGTCCCTTATAATCTCATTGATGAAAATAAGGTAAAAAAATCTAATTTGATACTTCTTACAGCAATGACTCCAACAAAAGCAGGAGCAGGAAAAACAACAGTAAGTGTCGGTCTAGCCTTAGGTATGAATCGTATCGGTAAAAAGACTATACTTGCCCTGCGCGAACCGTCTCTTGGTCCCTGCTTCGGGATGAAAGGCGGAGCCGCCGGTGGTGGCTACGCTCAGGTATTGCCAATGGAAAAGATCAATCTCCATTTCACCGGTGACTTCCATGCCATCACCTCTGCAAATAACATGATTGCAGCTTTACTTGATAACTATATCTATCAGCATCGGGATGAAGGATTCGGCATGAAAGAAGTTCTATGGAAACGTGTGCTTGATGTAAATGACCGTAATTTACGTAATATTGTAACAGGCCTTGGCAGCGTTACGGATGGAATTGCAGCCCAGACAGGATTCGACATTACAGCTGCCTCTGAAATAATGGCTATCTTCTGCCTTGCCAAGGATGAGGATGATTTGCAGCGACGTATTGACAACATACTCTTGGGTATTACCCTTGAAGGTAAACCTTTCAAAGTAAAGGATCTGCATGCCAGTGGTGCAATTACCGCACTATTACACGATGCAATCCAGCCAAATCTTGTTCAAACGACAGAGAACACTCCAGCGTTTATCCACGGCGGTCCGTTTGCAAATATTGCCCATGGTTGCAACAGCATTCTCGCTACAAAGATGGCAATGAGTTTCGGAGACTATTGCATTACAGAAGCTGGATTCGGTGCAGATCTTGGTGCAGAAAAATTCTTTGATATCAAATGCCGAAAAGCCGGATTGAATCCAAGACTCACTATTCTTGTTGTCTCTGCACAAGCCTTGAAGATGCATGGCGGTGTAGACCTGAAGGCAATTAAGACACCGAATGTGAAAGGTGTCAGAGCAGGTTTTCCTAATATGGACAAGCATATCGAAAATATAAGAAAATTTGGTCAACAAGTAATCGTATGCTATAACTATTTTGCTACAGATAAAAACGAAGAAATGGAAGCTGTCATCCAACATTGCAAAGAGATAGGTGTAGGATGCGCCCCTATTTATTCCTTTACAGAAGGTGGTAAAGGTGCAGAAAAACTTGCCCGACTAGTTGTCAACACAATAGAAAAGAATCCTTCGGGAAATCTCCTATTAATGTACAAAGACGAAGACGATATTGAAGTAAAAGTAAAAAAAATATGTAAAAATATTTATGGCGCAAAAGACATTATTATGAAGCCATCCGCAAGAAAACAGCTAGAACGCATTAAGGCATTAGGATACGAGCACTTTCCTGTATGCATTGCAAAAACTCAGTACTCCTTCTCTGATGACGCAAAAGCCTATGGTATGCCTAAAGACTTTAATATTACTATACGCGACTTCGTTATCAATGCAGGGGCTGAAATGATTATAGCTGTAGCAGGTACTATTATGAGAATGCCCGGCTTACCAAAGCATCCACAAGCTGAATATATTCATGTTGCTAACGGAATTATTGAGGGATTATCTTAATTCCCCCAATAACTCCGTCATAATCTTGTCTTCTTTAAATCTCATCCAAACTTTTTCGGGTGTTTCCCTTCAAGAGTTTGAAATGTGACGGCGTCATTCCCGTAACACTCTTAAACTGACTGCTGAGATAAGCTGTACTCGAATAATTCATTCGTACAGCAATCTCAGTTAATGTCTGTTCATCATATTTGATCAGTTCCTTGACTCGTTCAACACGTTGCTCTATATAATAACGCTCCAAAGTAATACCGGTTACTTCACTGAAGAGTTTACTTAGTGCACTATAGTCATGGTGGCACTCCTTAGCTACAAAATCACTCATATTCAGCAATGTATTATTATCCTGATAATGTACCAGTTTTATAATAACCGACTTAATATTATTGATTATCTGTTGCCGGTGGTCATCAAGAAGTTCGAAACCGATATTTTTAAGTTCATGCTGAACATTATCTAGCTGCTTTTTATTCGGAACATCATCAATATGCACAACACCTAATTCTATAGATGTAGGATGAAATCCCTGCTCACGTAATACACGATCGACTGCCATTTTACAACGATCACATACCATATTTTTAATATACAATGTTGTATCCATAAGGTTACCTCCTTAATTTATTTTTTATTAGCAATTTCATTTATCAATTCTTACCACAGTCTTGGCTTTATATACAATTTCTTCTCTGCTAAATTCCCTAAAAGTGTAAGTCATAATAGGAACCATTAAGATGAAAGAAAGCATATCACTCCAACTTTGGCACATCTCTATCCCCAATAATCCCCAAAAATGAGGAAGAGAGAGAATGAGAGGAATAAAAAACAATCCTTGACGTGCAGCAGCAAGAATATTCGCCCTTAATGTTTTGCGACAAGTTTGTGTCATCATATTACTGCATAAGACAATTGCATTAAGCGGATAGGTTATTAACTGCCATCGTAAAGCTACTGTACCTATTTTTATTACATCAAGGTCATTTCTAAACAACAGGATAATATTATCACTAAAAGCAAAACCGACAACTGCTACTATTACCAAAAAGGATGTCCCAACCTTAACTGTAAACCAATAGCCCTTTTTCAGACGGGTATAAAGTCTCGCTCCATAACAAAAGCCACAAAAAGGTTGAAAACCTTGTCCGAGACCGATAACAGCAGCCATAACCAGCATAGATATTCTATTGACAATGCTCATTGCGGCTATAGCAGCATCGCCATAAAATCCTGCAGTATAATTCAATGCAACAGTAGATAGACAAGCAAGCCCCTGACGCGAAAGAGAGGGACTTCCACCATAAAAAATCTCTTTGGCAGCTTGCCATGTCGGAGTAAAATTCTTCCAATAGATTCCTATGTTCTCACGATGATAAGTCATACGCAAAAGTATAAAGAAACTCACGATTTGCCCAATTACAGTAGAAATTGCTGCTCCCATGACACCAAGGTTAAATACAAATATAAAAATTGGGTCTAAGAAACAGTTAAGAATAGCTCCTGTCACCATCCCATACATTGCATAAGTAGCATTCCCCTGGAATCGCATCTGATTATTCAGAGTCAGCGAAGAGGTCATGAAAGGTGCTCCTATCAAGATTACTTCCAGGAACTTCTTTGTGTAAGGTAGAATTGTTGGCGTACTTCCCAACAACAAGCATAAAGGATCTAGAAAGATCTCACCCAAAATAAGCATGAAAATGCCAAAGAAAAACGAATAGAAAAATCCATTGCTTGCCATTTTGCATGCATTCTTATGCCGCTTTGCCCCAAGCTCCCTAGAGATATAATTGCCAGATCCGTTACCAAAAAAAAAGCCTAATGCCTGAATGAAAAACATCATCGAAAACACGACACCCACGGCAGCAGTAGACTGAGTATTCAATCTACCTACAAAAAAAGTATCTGCCATATTATAAACACTCGTTACAAGCATAGTAACGATAGTAGGCAGAGACATTCTCAATATAACCTTGTCTATAGGTGCTTGTGTCAGAAATGTATAATTATCATATTTGTTATCCATTTAATTTAATCTTATTTATGTTTTGTATCAAGAAGAATTTGTAAAATGCGATCTGCAGTCCTTCCATCCCATCGGTCAGGAATGCCAGTTTTTTTCCAAGTACCCTTAACCGCGTCATCAAGGGCCCTATTCAACTTATCCGTATCCTCACCTACCAATACATTGGTACCAACTTTGACAGTCTCTATATTTTCCGTATAATCATTGAGAGTGATACAAGGTATCTGATTGAAAGTTGCTTCCTCCGCAACATTACCACTATCCGTGACAATACAGCGGGCATGGGCAGTAAGATAACTGAAATCAAGAAAGCCCTGTGGTTCCACTAAGTAGAGTTTGCTTATATCAAGTCTTTCACTTTGAGCTATCCTATACACAGTCTCAGCAGCTTTCGTACGTAAAGGAGCAATAACCGGTAGGTGTCCTGTAGAGGAGACAAGAGTAGCAAGTACTCTATACAATTTCTTTTCATCAGCCATAAGTACCTTGCGATTAAGAGTAAAGACAAAGTATTCCCCTTCCTTCAGATTCATTTTTTCCATTAATGAAGGTGCCTGCATGCTATGTTGCAAATGACGAATATTATCGATAAGAATATTACCTACCATATATACCTTGCTTAATTCTGCACCCTCCTTATTTGCTATAGAATTATTGCTAATACCAGCTGTAAAAAGAATGTCTGAAAGACCATCTATAACAAGGCGATTAATCTCCTTCGGCATAGTAATATCAAAACTGCGTGTGCCTGCTGCAATATGTGCCAACAAAATGCCATGTTTTTTTGTAACAATGGAAACAGCCATAGTCGAAGCTAAATCATCAACGACAATAACCACGTCAGTAGCGTTATCCTGCAAATAAACCTCAAATTCAGACATCACCTTGCCAGTCAGTTCATTCAGATTTTCACAGTCCACGTCAAGATAAATATCAGGACGACGGATCTGAAGATCGCAGAAAAGGCTATCTTCCAATGTAGAATCATCATTTTTACCTGTATATACTAACTTAACACTTAAATTCTGGCTGGACTTATTCTTCTCCACTGCTCTCAAAATAGGGGCAACCTTTATAAAGTTCGGGCGAGCACCCACAACAATCGCTATATTCATCTTGATACCATTTCTTTATATTTGGCAACACTGCCAAAGTGCAAAAATAACATTTTTCCAACAAATAACCACATTTTTTTTGCAAATTCTGAATTTTATAGTATCTTTGAACTTAGAAATAAAAGACAATAATTGTGGTACTAAAAGCATTCACAAAACATTAAGAATTACAACTATGATAGAATATTTTGCTAATAACCTATGGCTGTTCTGGCTCATTATCACTTTTGCATGCTTAATTCTAGAACTCAGTTCCGGAGATTTCTATGTCACATGTTTTGCCATCGGTGGTATAGTTGCTACATGTTCAGGCTTCATAGACTGCCCTTTCTGGCTTCAGGTTGTTATCTGGACGATCTGTTCCGTAATTAGCATCTGGCTCATCCGCCCTCATCTGATCCATCTAATTCATAAAGGAGCAGACAAACGGGATAGTAATGCAGATGCCCTCATCGGTAAACAAGGTAAAGTTATAGAAGATATTCCTGCTGACGGTTATGGCTATATTCAGATTGACGGCGACCAATGGAAATCGAAATCAGACAATGGCACGGCAATTTCGAAAGGGCATAAAGTCATAATAATCGCACGGGAATCCATTGAGATGACAGTTAAATTAGTAGATTAATTATTTATAAATTCGTATACTATTAGTAACCAATTTAAAAACCTATTATTATGAGTATTGCAACCATTGTGCTTATTGCACTTGTTATTTTGGCTCTTATCTTTGTTAAGATGGCCATAGTAATTATTCCCCAGTCTGAAACAAAAATTATTGAGCGCCTCGGCCGCTATTATGCGACTTTAAAACCTGGCATCAATATTATTATTCCATTTTTCGACCGTGCCAAGGACATTGTATCTGTAGTGCATGGGAGATATGTATATACGAACACTATTGACCTTCGTGAACAAGTATATGACTTTGCGCGGCAGAATGTCATTACCAAAGATAATATTCAAATGGAGATCAATGCTCTCCTCTACTTCCAGATCGTAGATCCTTTCAAAGCTGTATACGAGATCAATAATTTACCGAATGCTATTGAAAAACTTACACAGACAACTCTCCGTAATATCATCGGTGAAATGGAACTCGACCAGACACTGACCAGCCGTGACACCATTAACAGTAAACTTCGTGGAGTACTTGACGATGCTACTAACAAATGGGGAATCAAAGTAAACCGAGTAGAATTACAGGATATCATTCCTCCAAAAAGTGTACTGCAAGCCATGGAAAAGCAGATGCAGGCTGAACGAGACAAACGTGCAACGATCCTGACAAGTGAAGGTGATAAGCAAGCACAGATTTTACAGTCTGAAGGTGAAAAAACAGCCCGTATTAACCATGCAGAAGCTGATAAACAGCAATCAATTCTGCAGGCTGAAGGTGAAGCCACTGCTCGAATACGAAAAGCTGAAGCTGAAGCTGTAGCAATTCAAAAGATTACAGAGGCTGTAGGTCACTGCACTAACCCTGCCAACTATCTGCTGGCACAAAAATATATTCAAATGCTCCAGGATGTAGCTGCCGGTGATAAGACTAAGACGGTCTTCCTGCCTTATGAGGCCAGCAGCCTGATGGGAAGTATTGGTGGTATTAAAGAATTATTCAAAGGCGAATAGATTCTGGTCTTACCGACAAATAAAAATTATGAAATAACTTTTTATTATATTCTCTATTCTAAAAGTTCCCTTAAAAGGGAACTTTTACTTTGTCCTTATTTTATAT
>DMYZ01000289.1:2126-7894 GCA_003483565.1 Prevotella sp. | reverse complement strand
AATATAGAATATATGAAAATAAAATTACGACATAACACATTGATAAGACTGATATCAGGCAGTATTCTTATCCTTGTCATTCCTTTTTTGCTATACCTGATTCTATCGCCTTTTTTGAACTGGCATATTGCCTCAGCCCTGATTTGCGCTTATCTGGTCATTGTTGCCTATGGCTTTATATTCGGCTGGCGCCATATCATTGTACGCACAGCGACTTGTGAATCAGCCTTGTTACCCAAAGCTTTCGATGGCTACCGTATCCTGCAACTGACCGACATACATATCGGTACTTATCTTCGCAATCGTAAGTTTATCGACAGGCTGGTAGAGAAGACTAATGAACAACATGCCAATCTTATTGTCTTTACCGGTGACCTTGTCAATGTGGAAGCAAAGGAAGTTATTCCATTCAAAGAAACTCTCCATAAGCTCTCAGCTCCGGACGGTATATACTCGATAATGGGAAATCACGATTATTGCGAATACGTTGAAGACAACAGTAAAAACAATATTAGACGGAATTGCAATATCCTACAATATATGGAGGAAAAAATGGGATGGCACCTGCTGAACAACGAGAATGTACGCATTACCAGAAAATCAAGAAATATCGAAACTTCCGATACACAAACAACAAAGTCTTCAAAAGATAAAGAAAGCGAATCTTCAATTTATCTGATAGGGGTAGAAAACATTTCAAAACCACCTTTCCAGGACTATGGGGATTTGAAAAAAGCAATGGAAGGCATGCAGGACGGCACTTTCAAAATTTTACTGAACCACGATCCGAGCAATTGGCGTAAAAGTGTACTCCATCAAACGGATATTGCGTTGACCCTAAGTGGACATACTCATGCCGGACAAATTAAAATAGGTAAATTTTCACCTGTCAAATGGGCTTACCATGAATGGGGTGGCAAATATACAGAAGGCAAGAGCATGCTGTATGTCTCTATGGGAATTGGTGGTACAGTACCCTTCCGCATCGGGGCGTGGCCGGAAATTAATATTATCACACTGCAAAGGAAACCGAAAGTATAAGGTAAACACGCATTAAAGGCCCTCTGATTTTATATTTTCCGGATCAAAAGTTCCGCTATAGATTTTATATCTTTTTATTTTGCTCTCTCCCCAATTTAAAGTATCTTTGCATTTTGTAGATGAATAAAATCATTGATGGACAAGAACAAATTTGAACTATTAAGCCATATACAATATCCTTCTGATCTTCGGAAGTTGAACGTAGACCAATTGCCTCAAGTATGTCAGGAATTAAGAAAAGACATTATTGACGAGGTATCGGTTAATCCTGGCCATTTTGCCTCTTCACTGGGAGCTGTCGAAATCACTGTTGCCCTTCATTATGTCTTTAACACTCCAGAAGACCGTATAGTATGGGATGTCGGTCATCAGGCTTACGGGCATAAAATTCTTACAGGTCGACGCGATCGTTTTTGCACCAACAGGCACTTAGATGGCATACGGCCGTTTCCTTCTCCATTGGAGAGTGAATATGATACCTTTACCTGTGGCCATGCTTCTAATTCTATTTCTGCAGCTTTGGGCATGGCAGTAGCGGCAAGGGGAACTGGAAGCAAACGACATATCATCGCTGTTATCGGTGATGGCTCTATGAGTGGAGGCTTGGCTTTTGAGGGACTCAACAATGTTTCCTCAACACCCAATGATATGCTGATCATTCTCAATGATAATGACATGAGTATCGACCACGCCGTAGGAGGTATGGAAAAATATCTTATCAATCTAGATACCAACGATACTTATAACAAATTGCGTTTTAAGGCCAGCCAGTGGTTGTTTTCAAAAGGATATCTCAACGAAAACAGACGCAAAGGCATCATCAGGCTCAACAATGCTCTAAAGAGTGCTCTGTCCCATCAGCAGAATATGTTCGAAGGAATGAACATCCGCTATTTTGGTCCGTTTGACGGACACGATGTCAAGGAAATTGTCCGTGTGCTCAAACAATTGAAAAACATGAAGGGCCCCAAAATCCTCCATTTACATACCATCAAAGGGAAAGGCTATAAACCCGCAGAGAAATCTGCAACGATATGGCACGCTCCTGGAAAATTCGATCCTGTTACAGGCAATCGTTATATTGACGATCCTGCACACGAACCACCGAAGTATCAAGTCGTATTCGGCAAGACGCTCCTTGAGCTTGCCAGACAGAATCCTCGCATTGTGGGAGTGACCCCAGCTATGCCTACAGGATGCTCAATGAATATTATGCAGAAAGAAATGCCTGACAGAGTTTTTGATGTAGGCATAGCCGAAGGGCATGCTGTGACTTTCTCCGGAGGCATGGCGAAAGATGGCTTACAGCCTTTCTGTAATATCTATAGCGCTTTCTGCCAGCGGGCTTATGATAACATCATCCATGATCTTGCCATTCTTAATCTGCCGGTAGTACTCTGTCTCGACAGAGCCGGTCTCGTAGGGCCTGATGGTCCTACGCACCATGGTGCTTTCGATATGGCAGCTCTAAGACCTATACCCAACCTCACCATAGCTTCTCCTATGGACGAGAAGGAACTCCGCAGACTAATGTATACAGCCCAGTTGCCAGGCAAGGGTACTTTTGTAATCCGATATCCGAGAGGGCACGCCGAACATGAAGACTGGAACTGCCCTTTGGAAGAAATCACTGTAGGAACAGGACGCAGACTTCGAGAAGGCAGGAATACTGCTGTCATTACTATAGGCCCTATTGGCAACGATATTGAACGTATTATCGATGATATAGAAAAGGAACATTCTGAACTTAAAATTGCTCATTATGACCTTAGGTTTCTAAAACCTCTTGACGACAAACTCCTTGAAGAAGCCAGTCAGTACCAACATATCATAACCTTAGAAGACGGCGTAAGAGATGGAGGTATGGGATCTGCCATACTCGAGTGGATGGATTCGCACCATCATCATCCGTATATTACACGGCTTGGAATGCCATCTGACCAATTTGTGAAGCATGGTACTATTACCCAGGAACGTGAAATGGCAGGATATGATAATGAAAGTATAAAGAAAGCTATATTAGAATAAAAATAATCATAGTCTGCGCATACTCTATTATTGGTACACATCTGGCAAAATTATTCTCCCGTAACAACGAAGACATAAACTTGAGGGATAAGGATCAGAACGGACTGACAAATATTGATGAAGAATACCACCTTCTTACGTTAGAGGGAAATTCCGGCAGTATTAAAGACTTTAAATCACCTTGGCTCTGAGTTCCATAGGTAATATTAGTCCTTCTCCTGGTTTTTCACTAGAACACGCAATGACTTGAAGCACTCTGTCAGATTCGGCTAAATGGCGATGTTACTTTCTTATGCTGGTAGGTCAACTGGATATGTTTACCGTACTCGTCATCTTTACTCCACAATTCTGGTATGGAAGATAATCATCAAGAATAAACAAATAAAATAGAATAGTTATGAAACCATTAAAATTTGAACCTTTATTAAAATCCACTCTGTGGGGAGGAAATAAAATCATCCCATTCAAAAACCTTGGAATCCAACAAGAAGATGTAGGTGAAAGTTGGGAAATATCTGGGGTAAAGGATAGTGAATCGATTATTTCCGAGGGTGAATACAAAGGGATGAAACTAAACGATCTGGTTGCTAAACTTCAAAACAAACTAGTAGGAAAAGAAAATTATGCAAAGTTTGGTAATGAATTCCCTTTACTCATCAAGTTTATCGATGCTCGCGAACAGTTATCCATACAAGTGCACCCATCTGACGAAATAGCTCGTAAACAGGGAAAGCCACGTGGCAAAACCGAAATGTGGTATGTTATGAAGAGTGAACCATATGCGAAACTGAGAAGCGGTTTGAAACAAGCGATCACCCCTGCACAATATAAAGAGATGGTAGAAAATGATACTATCACTGATGCTATTGCTGAATATGAGGTACAGGAAGGGGACTGTTTCTATCTTCCTGCAGGCCGTATCCATAGTATCGGAGCTGGTTGTTTCCTGGCTGAAATACAGCAGACAAGTGATGTTACCTACCGTATCTACGATTTCAAGCGCAAGGACAAAAATGGGAACTATCGTGAACTCCAGACTAAGGAAGCAGCAGAGAGTATCGACTATCATGTAGAGAAAAATTATCGCACGGTTTATACTCCTGCTAAAAATCAAGGAATAACACTTGTAGACTGTCCCTTCTTCAAGACATCCATCTATGATCTTACAGAACCAATGAGTATTGATTACAGTGATCTTGACAGCTTTGTTATTTTAATTGCAGTAAAGGGCACGGGCTTTATCAGTGATAATGAAGGTAATGAAATTAATCTGAGCGCTGGAGAATCAATCCTTATTCCAGCTACCACCAAGACCGTTAATGTCAGGGGTACTGTCAAATTTGTAGAATCATATATATAATATTTATCCTTGGCAGCCAAATAAGACTGTCAAGGATAACGCGTCTTTTAAGCATAAGAATTTTTAAATATTTATATTTTCTCTCCTGATTTTTCCATATTACATGTACAAGAAGAGACATCCAACGAAGCTACATATTTCTGTAAATCCCCAATCATTTTCTTATAAGGCTCAGACTCTGTAAATCCTATATTTTTCTTGAGTACTATGTCATACCCAGTTATACTGTTCTTATAACTGGTGATCTCTGTATTATATTGAGCTTCATGTTTACTCTGTTCCCCTATTTCTTTTTCACGTTGCAGAACAAGCGAATTACAGATCGAAGAAATCATTGGCATTACAAGTTTATTAAAAAGATGATGACCCTGTATATATAAATAGGTAGTATCTGGAGTCACTCCCAACTTTCCTAATCTTTTATCTGTTTCTTCCCAATCATCCCTCATGTCAGGATACTTATTTTGCAGATAATGAGATTTACCATTCACCTTAGACGTTAATTTTTGAAGAAGTACTTCAGACCATCTTCTGTTGAAATTGCTGATATCTATAATGTAATCAAAGTCTGTCATCGTAAAATCATTAGCCCTATGACTACAGACAAAAACAATATTCCATACAAACAGGGGATAAATAATATTAGAAAAACGAGTCAGGAAAGAAACAAAATCAAAATGAATATTATCATTCAACGTTGCAGACACACAGACATTATGAAGTGAAGGTGCATAACATTGATAATTCTCGATAGCATAAACATACGTATGGAAGATAAAAGGATTATGAAGCATTTGATACGATGACATTCCACACCCATCTTTCAAATAATCATAGTCAGCATCAACACAAGCAATCATATTCTTTCCCAACCCCTCAAGCATACTGGTAATGGCAGCTTTTTTCCCCCTCTCCAATATTTTTTCATGAGTAGGCAGCATTACCTCAAAGCATAGTTTATCATTTTCAAGTTGACTAAGAACAGTCCGCCAGAAAAAGACATCGTCATAACTTTCTACATAAGCAACAATCTTACAACTGGCATTCTTGGATACCAAACTATTAGCTGCTTCAATATACTGGGACGTAATATTCTCTATAAGCCGTTTACTCATACACTTCGATCAAAAGGTTATTTAACGGTAATATCCGTCACTTCTGTTACTTTGTCTCTCCAGCCATTCATGACAACAGCTGGACTATGAGTCGTCATAATAAGTTGAACATTTGGATTTAGTTTCAATACTAAGTCTATAAGTTGCTTCTGCCACTCAAAATGAAGGCTAACCTCCGGCTCATCCATAAAAAGGACATAAGGACGATTATCCTCTATAAGAAC
>DMYZ01000289.1:0-1940 GCA_003483565.1 Prevotella sp. | reverse complement strand
TTTTCTGCAGCATCAGGCGCCCCACTCTGAAGTTTCTGTATGATACGATTACCGATATTAACCTGATAGTCAAGGTATTTTCGTTGAAGCTGGAATATCTGTAAATCCATTTCTGTAGCAATAGGTAAATCCAACTTACTGATTATTTCAGAATTAATCAATGGACGGTCAAAGGAACGGATGACATCAAAACGAATCCATTTCGCTTCCTCTGGCACAACCTTCAGCCGGACACCTTTAAGCATATGACTGGGGAATTCACCTCCACTGAAAAGGCCCTTTACTACCTTATTTAATATAGTACTCTTCCCTACCCCGTTCACACCACTTAAAATGTTTACCTTGCGGTCTAGATTCCACAGAATGTGCTTTGTTCCACTCCAAAGAGAATCTATTTCAATCTGTTTGATATAATCAGCATATTTAGGCATAACATATAGATTTGATTATTGCAAACATACATATTTTTTTTGACAACAAATACGAAATCAGCAAAAAACTTAAACCAGTCTATTCTACTCATTAACTTTTTATTAACTTTGCAGTCGATTTAACAAAAAACAGACTAAAGTTATTTTAGGATGACAAACAACAAACCTCTTATTGCTCATGCGAGCATGTTTGGTGCAGAATTCTTTTGGGGATTAATGGCACCACTGGCAAAAAATGCCATGACTCATGGACTTGACGGCATAGACATGGTATCTTTCCGCGTATTTGGTGGTGCTATTCTTTTTTGGATTGTATCACTCTTTGCCCCCAAAGAAAATGTGCCTTGGCGAGATAAACTGACTTTTATCGGTGCAGGTATATTCGGATTAGTATGCAACCAATGCTGCTATACTATAGGCTTAAGTATCACCTCACCCAGCAACGCTAGCATTATGACTACCTCCATGCCTATATTCGCCATGATCCTATCTTTTTTTATTCTAAAAGAGCCCATCACTTTAAAAAAAACATTAGGTGTACTACTTGGCTGTTCCGGTGCTCTTATTTTGATTCTAACCAGTGCCGCATCAGGCAATGCTAAAGTTGGCAATATCAAAGGTGACCTGCTCTGTCTTGCAGCGCAATTCTCTTTTGCTATTTATCTGTCACTCTTCAATCCGATTATCAAGCGTTACAATGTTTTCACTATTAATAAATGGATGTTCCTCTGGTCTGCTCTCATTATTCTGCCTTTTACCTCGCACCACGTGATGCAGATAGAATGGACACAGGTTCCTACACAAACATGGCTGGAAGCTGGCTATGTCGTACTCTTCGGCACGTTCATCGGATACATCCTTACAATGATAGGACAACGAGTTCTTCGTCCAACAGTAGTAAGTATCTATAATTATATTCAACCTATCGTATCTGTCACGGTAAGTATACTTATGGGAATTGGCATCTTTACTTTTTTCCAGGGTGTCGCAATAATTCTTGTCTTCTCAGGAGTTTGGCTGGTTGTTAAATCAAAATCAAAGAAAGATATCAATTCTTCTAAAATTTAATACCACTTTATTATAAGAAAGGCATTCTGGTATATACCACAAACATGGTATACAGAATGCCTTTCTTGTGCTATTATCTCTCTAATTTTTTTGCCGTATCTTTGCCTACGTTAATTAGAAATAATAAAAACAGAAATTAAAAGAAAGGACTTGGATTATGGGGAATGGGAAAAAACTTCATTTTGAAACTTTACAACTTCACGTAGGTCAGGAGCAACCCGACCCTGCGACAGATGCCAGAGCTGTACCTATCTATCAAACAACATCTTATGTGTTCCATAATTCCCAGCATGCAGCGGATCGTTTCGGTTTAAAGGATGCAGGAAATATTTATGGCCGGCTCACTAACTCTACTCAAGGTGTATTTGAAGAACGTGTATCCACACTTGAAGGTGGTGTAGGAGGCCTGGCTGTAGCTTCAGGCGCAGCTGCTGTAACTTA
>DMYZ01000202.1 GCA_003483565.1 Prevotella sp. | reverse complement strand
CCTACCATCTTCCCATCGGTCGTCTCATGCCAGTCACTGATCGGCACACGTGAGGGGGTCTCATTGATATATTTGTAAACCGGAGAAACAAACTTCAGGAAAGTGTTCCGGTTATGGCTCATAGCTGCTGTCCACATGATCCAGTCACTTTTCGTATACGTCTTGCGACAATCCAAAGGAAGACCATATTTGTTCTGATGCTTAAGGTAAAAGGAAATTTCACTGTCCATTGTCCTTTTAGAAAACAAATGAGTAGTCCACAATTTATCCCATATCATATTGTATTTCTGGCTCCAAGTATTTGGACGGTCAAAAGACAAACGGTAATGATTTCCATCCTTAGTATGTTCTTCCCACCATTGAGACATCTCCCGGGCAATGTGGTCATACTTTTCAGAGGTTGTCAGTTCACCCTTCATGGCCGCCATCCGGGCATAACCTTCTATTCCCATAATCGCTTTTACCGACAAATTGCAATTATGAGCCCAATGGCCGGCAAAATCATCCGTACAAAGCTGATTGGCCGGATCCCTGCCATTTTCTACCAGATAGTTGACCCAAGTTGTCAGCAGATCCCAGTAGGGATCTACATAATGTGTATTTCCGTCCAGCTGCGATAGCATAGAAGAAAGTATCAGCATATTACCCGATTCCTCTACAGGCATATCACCACCATAAACCTGCCCGTCTGCTATAGGATAAGTTCCCTGATCATGAGCAGCAAAAGGTTTCGTATAACGTCCGCTCTTACTATACTCAAAGATGCTTGTCATCATAGCCTTCTCCAGTATCGGATTATAGCAAAGAAACAGAGGCGCTTCCGGATAGGTAAGGTCTACTGTATTCACGCAACCATTAGAATTGTTTTCCTTTGAAAAAAACAGCAGATGACCATCCTTATCCATAAATAATTTATGAGCAACCATTACATGGCGATAGGAACCGGAGAGAATCTCCGCATACTGCACATTACCAGAATTCAGGCCGTCGTCATAGATTGTTTTATCCATCCTGCGGCACTGGTTCATAATCGAGGAGTAACCGTTTTCCATAGATTTGAAAGCCTCAAATATTGTTTCACCGTTTCTAGCCCAATATCCCTTATAGCGGTGGTACATATATTCAATATCCTCTATTTCATCATACCCTAACATCATAAAACTGGAAGACGGACTGTTCACATGCCCGAAGTCATGCACATAGGCCATAACCGGCAAAGTGGAATCTTTATAAGAGAATATTTCTTTTTCTCCCGCAGGCAACTGACCATTGCTCAAAAAATGATTTCGAATTTCTGTCGCAGAACCCAAACTCACCTTACCATTGACAGCCGGAAGATAGACGTATCCCCAGTCAATGCAGATTCCGTCACCTCTCTTTGCAAGAATAGGCTGGTCTATCGTTCCGCTTTCCAAGACTTCCATTCCGCTTTTGACTATCTTGCGGGAGCGCATGCCTTCTTCGGCAGTATTCTGAGCTACCTCCGGACTGACTGAAAGATAAATTTGAACATTATGATTCTTCTTATCTTTCGAACTCACCTGATAGGAAATATAATTAACCGGAGTGGACATTATATCCAGGTTATGGATTAGCATTGGTGCCGTAAATACAAGATCCAATTCTACTGGTCCGCAATCAAAAGAATAGTAAGTATTCGTAGCCAACACATTTACAGATTTCTGCAGGGCCGTTTGGATTTGCTCATCACCAATTCCCATAAATCGATACACAGTACCGTCTACACGAAGTAATCCATTTAGAGGTTTAGACGATCCCGTCCAATGAACTGTGGGACCATCCGTCAGGTGATCATAAGGTGACCAGATGGAAATATAAGGATCATTTACTACCAAAGGTACTGATGGAAGTCTCAGATGAGTAGTACGGTACGGACTAAAAAACTCTGGCGTCTGGGCAGACAACCCCAATGGAAGCATAAAAACAAAGAATAAAATTGTTGCAATTTCTTTCATTGTAAATTTAAATTTAAATGTTATAAATACTTATTATCAATATTACATAGGATAGATAAAATCAAACCTTTCCTGATTTGAACCACTCAATAATTTATTAAAACATGAACACCGGAGGGATCATTTTCAAAAGAAACAAATAGCGTTTTGCTTTTCCTATCCCAGGATGATATATTTAATTTCAGACTCTTACCATCATTGTATTCCAATCTGATCGACTTCGGGTTTCTTGAAAGAAAAATTCTCATATTATTGGTTGTATTTATAGGAGCCCTGGCAATAAATGAATATTGATGAAGGGTCCTGTGCTGTCGGTAGATTCGACTTGATGAAGCTAATACTTTCGGATATCTTTCACCTTTCAGAGTTGATAAATCATACAACAGAGACTGTGTTCCGGAAATCACTATCTTCTTTTCTATAACAGGTAAATTGGGATTAAAAAGATCAATAAATTTTCCTTTATACACTAACGGTTTTTCATTGACACTTTCCGTCATCACTGATGACAAAAGATATGGGCCTCTCTTTAAGGTAAAAGAATTCTTCAAAACAAGACTTTCATCTTTTATCTTTGCACTATATATTCCGGCAATAGTATCCATGAGTTTTTTATCCCCATCCTTAACCATAACATATTCTTTTGGATTTTCCCTTAAGATATAAACAAAGCCTTTTCCATAAGAATAAACTCCTTCGGATGGATCCACGGTTATACCCATTCTATCAAATAATTCATCCACTGGTCTTCTGTACTTGTTTTTACCCGTATTCCACCATTCCTGAACATTTTGGAAAGGATCATCATCCCTGGATATGTAGACTAAGATCCCCCCATTAGCAACCCAGTGAGAAAGTTGAACATGATTGTCCTCACTCATGGGCTTCATATTCGAATAGGTCATAAGAAGAACTTTTATACCGGATAAAGCTTTTCTATAGCCGAGATTTTCCATATGAATAATATGCACAGGTACACCTCGTTTAACAAGAGGCATCGTCATTCCGTAAAAGTTGGACAAGGAAGGATCATATTTATCAGAATATACCGGTGAACGCTGGAACATCAAGCTATTAGACATCAGAACACCAACACTATTTGTCCCAGAGATCCTATTCTGAGACAGAGGCATAGACTGAAGTGCATTCTGCATAATTTGCATTTGGGTGGAATAGGCGCGTGGAATATGTTCTTTGGCTTGATTTGTAGCACTAGTATGATAAAGGCCTTCATAAATTCTTTCAGGCCAAGGCATTATTTCATAATGATCTACTGACGGATAGAATAATTGTGCTGTAAATGTAGCCTGATAATTATTTTTATAATCACTCCAATCTCTTGCCCAATCTTCCACAGGGTCAGTAAGAAAATAAATCATCCTATGAGAAGGTTCCACCATGGATTGCATACAACCGTATTCCAAAAAGGCATTCTCAAATACTCGTTCAGCCTTATTTCCATCATAATAATTAGGCTCGCGAGATGTACCTGTCCAAATCTGTGCTATATATCCATCAACACAAGGTAAAGAAGCCAGACTTGCTTCTGGGCTAACAATCTGCCATTGTGAGTAATTAATCAAAGAATGAGTAGCAACATAGCATTTGATATCAAGACCTTTGCTTTTACCATATTTTTTCGCATAAGTAAGAACGGTATCAAGTGCTCGATAATATAAATGATATTTAAGTTTATTGGACAAATACGTATTTTCGGGAGAATCATTTTGTGGGCGCCAGGCAAATCCATAATAATCCATCCATTCTTTTTTGAAAGCCTCACTATATCCAGAGCGTGCCCAGAACTCCGGCTCTTCTAAATAGATAGAAGTTATACCGCTATCTATAATTGGCTTTATGTTTTTTTGTTCAAAATACTTCAGATAAGTCGGAGAAGGAACAATATAAGGTACATTTTTCCCATGCCAGATCGTATCTCCCTGAGCCGTTTTTTGCCCTTCCTCAAAATGGTATTTCCCATCCCATTTTCCCATGAAGTAATCTTGATACTCTCCCCATGCCATTCCTGTCATAAATTGGACATTGTATCCTTTTTCTCTCCAGGAATTAATTCTATTAAGAAAAGGTGATCTTGTACTCCCCTGTTTGTCAGAAGGATTACCTTTTACTCCGTAAACCATGGCTATATCTGCACGACTATCTATATAAGGTTCCCATGAGTGGGAAGTCTGGAAAGACGTCTTACTGCCTTTACTAATACTTTGGGCATAATCATCAGTAGATAAGATTATCACGAAAAGCAAAGTTATAATTTTTATAGAAGAGTTCATATATTAATGTTTATTTTAAGATTTATAATAAAACATCCCCTTACCATTTCAAACATTATCGAGAAACAATAGACTATTTCTGATATTGTAAGATTACTTTTACAGGAAAATGATCAGACGGCATTCTTATGTCGTACTTATGAAAAGAAATCTCTTTCGGTGCGTCTTTTTCATGAATTTCTTCCTTTAACTTCTGAGGAATACGATAAGTATCCGTTAGAATGCCAAAACGATAAACGTGAAATCGTTTCGATACAAAAACATGATCTATTTGGCTGGTTGTTTTGGTAAAAGGGTCAAAACCATTAAAAGTTCCATTCAAAGTGTAATTCATATCCGCTATCTCGTAGCTATCTTGAAGGATGCCGGAATCAGCCAGCAATCGATAACTTTCATGAGTCTGGTCTACATTAAAATCACCTGTCAATATTACAGGCTCTTTGCCACACATTTCATTAATTTTCTTCAAAACCAGTTTGGAACTTTCCCTACGGGCCACGACACCAATATGATCCATATGAAGATTGAAAAACCAGAACTTCTCCTTCGTTTGCAAATCCTTAAAATACCCCCATGTACATATCCTGATGCAGGCTGCATCCCAACCTTTATTCGGATAGCCTGTATGCTCGGACAACCAGAAATGACCGTCCTTCAATACCAGGAAACGACTCTTCTTATAAAAGATCGGAGCATACTCTCCCTTTGTTTTACCGTCATCACGGCCAACTCCCAGATAACCATACTGGGGCATACCCGATAACAGATCCTCCAGTTGGTCATGCAAGACTTCCTGCGCACCCCAAATGTCAAAATCATTAAACGTTACCAACTCGGAGATGACAGGGCAGCGCTGTGACCAGCCATTGCCCTGCAATTCATCTTCATGATTGTGATTTCTCACATTATAAGTTCCCACTGTCAACTGCTGGGCACTGCCAGCAACGGCAACTGACAGCAGGAACAGGGACATTAATACTTTGCGTATCATTTTATGAACCATAATCAATTATTTCCTGTTTTGTTCAATACAGCCGGTCGTAAGCTTCCGGTCCCTGCCGAAGCTTTTGTTCGGTTTCCTGCTCATCATGAATTTCAAGGTACTGCCCGACATGATATCCTTATATGTGATATAGCTTTTGTTGTAGGGCTTTCCGTTCAGATAGGCCTTTTCGATATATTTATTCTCCGGGCTGTTTCCTGCAGCTTCCATCGTGAATGTCCCTCCGCCGGGAACATCTATCTCTGCCCTGTTCAGAACAGGGCTGCCGAAAACAAACACCCCGTCACAGGGATTCACCTGATAGAGTCCCATGGCGGAAAGAATATACCATGCCGACATCTGCCCGCAGTCCTCATTGCCGATAATGCCGTCAGGGCGGTCTGTATAGAACTGATCCATCACACGGCGCACTTTCTCTGCTGTTTTCCACTGTTGTCCGGCATAAGCATAAAGGTAAGCGATATGGTGGCTCGGCTCATTGCCGTGGGCATACTGACCTATCAGTCCTGAGATATCATTCTGGGCATTCGGGCCCATGCTGTCGTGATTGATGAAAAACTGGTCCAGTTTCTTCGCGAAGTTCCTGTCACCTCCAAACAAACGTATCAAGCCGTAAGGGTCCTGCGGGGCAAAGAATGTATACTGCCAGCCGTTGCCTTCCGTAAAGTCACGCACCCCTGCCATGGCAGGATGATAAGGTGTTTTCCAGGAACCGTCCGAGAGCCGGGGACATATAAAGCCTATGGAAGAATTGAAGTAGTTCTTGTAATAGCCGGCACGTTTGGCAAAGATATCCGCATCCGCCGTCTTCCCCATTTTCCTTGCCATGGCAGCTATCCCCCAGTCATCAACGGCATACTCCATAGCTTTCGACACGGACTCATCCACTTTCTCGGAAGGAATGAAGCCATCCTTCATCACATCAGGAACACCACTTTGGGCCGGGTTGGTGGCCGTTGCCTTCATGGCCTCAAAGGCATCTTCAGCATTGAAGCCTGTGAAACCTTTCAAAAAGGCATCTGCAATGACCGGAACGGAACTGTAGCCCGGCATACAGTTTGTCTCCCCGTTCCACAAAGGCCATACCGGCAGTTTGTCCTGCTGGTGATAGACAGACAGCATTGAATTTACTAGGTGAGGTATCATCTCCGGCTGAATCAAGGTCATCAGGGGATTCCATGCACGATAAATATCCCACAGTGAAAGGGTCGTATAGTTTGATTTCGACGGATCCGTATAGATCATATCATCCATACCGCGATACTGGCCGTTTACATCACAATACAGGGACGGATCGATCATGGTATGGTACAATGCCGTATAGAATATGCGGCGTCCCTTTTCCGTGAACGCCTGTGCCCTGATTTTACCCAGCTGCACATTCCAGGCTGCTTTACCGGAGGATTCCACTGATTCAAAATCCCAACCGGGGAGTTCTGCCTGCATGTTTTCTGCGGCATTGCCGGTACTGACCGGAGAGAGGGACACCTTCACGAGGACTTGCCGGGCTTGCCCGAAATTCAGGACACACTTCACCGATTTGGCATTCAGTTGGATACGGTCTGTCGGGGTGTTGTCGTTATAGAGCGTGAACTGATCGATTTTCATATTGCTTTTCAGTACGAAATAGACCTTGCGGTCAGGGCTCCAGCCGTGGACATAACGATATCCCGCTATCGTATAGTCATCTATTTTACGGGCATAGCAGGCATAGGCGTCATCACCGTTGCCCGACTGCAGGTCCAACAGCAAATAAGAAGGCTTGCCGGAAGGATAAGTATACCGGTGCAGTCCTACCCGGGCTGTAGCCGTCAGTTCTGCCCGGATCTGGTATTTGTCCAGCAGGACGGAATAGTAATATGGACGGACTACTTCATTTTTATGCGAATATGTTGAGGCATAACCGTTGCTCCCGTCTTTCCGGTCTCCCTGTTCGGTCTGGATTTCATTCATCGGCATCAGCAGAATATCGCCGAGGTCATTACATCCCGTTCCACTCAGATGGGTGTGGGCGAAGCCGATAATGACATTGTCGGAATAATGATATTCTGAACTCCAGTCCCAGCCTTTGTAGCTGTTGCTCGGTCCCAGCTGGACCATTCCGTAAGGAACGCTCGCCCCGACAAATACGTGACCGTGACCGCCGGAACCAATCCAGGGATCCACATACTGTACAAGATCTGATGATCCGGCGGACGTACGGCCGGATATCTCCGTTGTAAAAACAGCCAGGCTAAAAACCATGACCAATAATCTGATAGTTTTCATTTTCATTAATAATAAATTGATATTGACACCTTATCTCGATAGTAAACTAAAAATCAATGAATTTGACTCAAGCAACAAATGATAAGGGCTATACTGTCAGCGGCTTTCTCAGGTTTTGTGCTTTCATCTCATTATTTTTCCGTTAGACATTACTACATAATTATATTTTTAATATTACTGACGAACAACTGTCTAATCCTTTTTATTCTGACAAAATTAGTCTAACTATGGTTAAAAATAAGATTAAAAACAGATTAAAAATAAAATTAATATGATAAGAAAAGGATGTAAACTATAAAATTAATTGAAAAAACTAAAAATTATATTTACCTTTGTACAAAACATAATCAAATGATACAATCAATGAAAACCTTGATCCTATTCTTTCTAATAGCAATAACGTCGTACTTCGGTTCATTAAACGCCAGCGCGCAAGGACTTTTCTTTAAAGATCCTTTTAATTCAATACGAAAAAGGACTTCATACGATGTCTTCAAAAAAGATGTTAATACTTTTCACCATCATTATAATATAGATTTTGACATGCAATTTCCATATACAAATCCATTCGGCTATATCCTTAGAATAACAGATTTGAAACATAACGAGATCTTTAATATATTTCTGGATGGATCAAAAGATAATATTATCGAGCTAAATAAAGAAGGCTACAAAGAATTGATCAAATATAAATTTAACCAGCAAGAGCTGAAAGACAAACACTGGTTCCCCTTCAGCTTGCATTTTAATCTCGATAAAAAAATCATTACTATGAGAATCAATGGACACCAAAGAATCTTTCACGATTCTTCACTTCCAAAAGAAATAAAACCTGATCTTGTATTTGGCAGAAATGACTATGTCATTGATGTACCTACTTTCGGCATGAAAAACCTTATCATTAATGGAGACCATGAAATTGATGAATTTCCGCTAAGCCAGAGCCGCGGCAATGATGTATACGACACAAATGGCAACAAAACTGGTTACGTGCAAAATCCTTATTGGGGAATCAATGATTCTTATCACTGGAAATTTCTAAAAAAACTCTCTTCTCCCACAAATGCCGGTTGCTGCTATGATCCTTATAATCAAAACATCTATTATTACAACCGAAGATTTATAAATATTTTTAATATCAGCAATAATCATACGATTTGTAAACGATTTGCAAACAGGTGCCCCGTAGAAATTTATCTGGGAATGAATTTTCTGGACCATTTCAATAAAAAAATATACACCTACGAAGTTTACAAAAGTAACAAGGAGCCACAAGATGTAACTATCGCCAGCCTTGATATATTCCAAATGAAATGGACTTCGGAAAGTAAGGATCAACTCTATGCCCAGGAACATCACCACGGGGCATTTTTCGATGAAAGAAAACAAGAATTAGTCATTTATGGTGGTTTCGAACCGATGCACTACAGCAAACAATTCTACGTATATAATTTGCATACCCGAAAATGGTCGGTATTGCAAGGACTTCATGGACCACGGAAACCACGGTACTTTGTTTCTGTAGGGCAATACGGACAAAATGTATATTTATTTGGGGGCATGGGAAACGCCTCCGGTGACCAGTCCGTGGGACGAAAATATTTTTATGATTTATACCTGTTGAGCAAAAAGACTAAAAAAATAACTAAACTATGGGAATTAAACTGGAAAGGGAAACAGAATGTCGTTCCGGTAAAGAATATGATTCTTTTCAACCAAAATTATTTCTATACCTTATGCTACTCTGAATTTCTTTCCGATTCATATCTGAAACTCTACCGCTTTTCTATAAAAGACGGAAGTTACCAGATTTTAGGAGATTCCATCCCAATCCATTCGGATAAGATCACAACTAATGCCAATCTGTACTATGACCATCAACAGCAAAAAATAATGGTGACTGTTCTGGAATCAAAAAATGATATTTCTTCTACACTGAAAATATATAGCATCAACTTTCCGATATTGTCAGCTTCCGAATATGCTGAAGCCATTAAGGCTCCAGAGTCAGAAAAATGGTCACATACCATTTTTATTTCAATCTGCTTGTGCTGCGTTGCTATTATGACAATAGTTTTTTATCGTAAAAAAAACAAAGAAAACCTTGTTCAACAGCAAGTCCGAATCCATTTGAATAAAAACCAGTTAAGGCCGAATTCAATATACTTATTTGGTAATTTCATGGCAAGAGACCGTAAAAACCGGGATATCAGTTATATGTTTACCAACCGACTCCGTGAAATTCTTTGTATCCTGATTGAATACTCCGAGAGCAATGGTATATCCTCCAAATCTTTAGGCACAATGCTATGGGAAAACAAATCAATTGAAAAAATCAAGAATTCACGTAGTGTCACCATGAATCATCTCAGGAAAGTACTCGAGGAAATAGACGGAATCGAAGTTATTTATCAAGAAGGGGCATTTAAGCTAGAAATACATGAACCATTTTATTGTGATTATTACGAATGTCTTAAAAGGATCACGGATGAAAATACAAATAACATTGAATTAATTTCTATACTAAAAAGAGGTAAATTCCTTCAAGAAATGGATATGCCAACTCTCGATCCATTCAAATCCACAGAGGAACAAATGTTGATCCCTACCCTCACTAAGAAACTAGATGAAGCCTACAAAAAAAGAGAATATAATATTGCCATAGAATTAGCTAAAGTGATATTTTATGCGGATCCTCTGAATGCAAATGCATTGGACATACAAATTAAATCCTTTAAAAAACTGAACAAGCCATACGAAGCAAAAAATGCCATAAAGATATTTAACCGGGAATATCAAAAGGATTTCAATGAAGATTATAATTATAGCAGTAACAAACCAGAAGATTAGAAAGCATTCTATCATCCAAGGAAAAATATACTTACAAATAATATAAAAGAATTAATATTAGAGAAATCTATGAGTCTGGTTTATAGACCAGACTCACTATACAAAATAATTTACACTAAACAATTTTATACCTAGCACAACATTTCTTCTAATTACTTTATTTCATTCTTACAATATTCAGCGAATAAGCTGGAACAGTAAAGACCAACTTGTTTTTCTCCGGACTCAATTCCTCTTCTGTCGGCACGATATGAGTAGGATCAGTCAAGTCGTTTTCATTAGTGCCCTTCGCAGATGCCAGACGGATTACCCTTGCAGAAGTCATATTCATATTTTTTACATCTGCATCTGCTGTAGTAGCTTCTTTACCTGTATTGGCAACTTTCAAGATCACTTCTCCCGTCTTTTCATCATAAGTAGCGGAAGAAAATACAAACGGGGTGGTATTAGGTTTCAATCGAGTAGCAAAAATCTGTTGCCCTCCCAATGAAGCATAAATGCTGTCACCATGGATAGTGAGATCTACATTATACCACTTGCCCTGCTCTACACTCCCCGAAGTTAAAGCAATTTGTGACTTGGTACCATTCACCACCTGTTCGATGGCATGTTGAGTATTTCCCCATCCTCCCAAATTCAACCAGCAGTAATTGTCTGGATCAACATAATTGAACACAATAATAAAACCTTCACGACCTCCATCTTTACGAGCTTTCAGATGAAGAGTATAGTTGCAAGATGTCACTTTATAACTGTCAATGGCCATGCACCCCTCTTTTTCTG
>DMYZ01000057.1 GCA_003483565.1 Prevotella sp. | reverse complement strand
CCTACAACGATTTTACCGTCATAATCATTTGCCAACTCTGAAATAATAGGACCTACCATACGGCAAGGGCCACACCATGTAGCCCAAAGATCCACTACCAATGGCAATTCGCCATTTTTATAACTTTCAAAATTGTCATTCGTAATTGTTACTTCCATTTTATTCCTTAATTTAATATATGTGCAAAATTACTCAAATATCTAATAGCTTACAAATTTTATACCACATTTAATTAATATGATAATTCATGTCAGGGTTACTTTCAACAAGTTCTATGAGCTTGTTTGGAATTGTAATCAGTAAATCCTTGGCTCTAAGTAATACTATATTATGATTTTTCCTGTCATGAACTTGAAAAAAGAGTGCAGCCTTACCCGGTTTATCAGCAACAATAGTGTTAATATCGTTTACGATTGTTTCATCTAAAGCTTCACTATCCACATCAATAGTAATCTTCTCGATGCGCTCATCTTTTACTGTCTGTAAATATTGGATATCCGATACTTTAAAATCATAATAATTGCTGTCACGATAGCGCTGAACGCATTTGCCTGTAATGAAAACGGCACAACCTTCTGACAACATTCCTCTCCAACGGCCCCAATCTTCACCAAAAAAGGCAAGTTCACCTGAACCTTCAAAATCTTCAATGGTAACAAAGCCGCAAGGTTTTCCTGTCTTGGTGAACTTAGACTTCACTGCCGTGACAATACCACCCATGACGATTTCTTCCTTCTTTGACAAAGCCTCCTTATCATCAATCTCGGAACAATGGGTATTACAGATATTATTTAATACAATGCGATAATCATCAAGAGGATGTGCCGACAAATAAATGCCCACCAAATCACGCTCGCGATTCAGTTTCTCAATCGTACTCCATTCTGTTCCTTCAGGGACAGGAGGCGTAGCAATATCTACAGCATCTTCTCCTCCAAAAAGAGAATTCTGAGCCTCTGCCTGCTCTGCCTGATATAACTGACCATACTTAACCAAAGTATCAAGAAACAATTCGCCCTTGGTATTGGCGCCAAAATACTGTTCTCTGCGAATTCCAAAACCATCAAAGCCACCACTCAAAGCTAAACTTTCAAAAGCCTTGCGATTAACAGCACAGAAATCAACCCGTTCAGCAAAATCAAAAATGGTCTTATAAGGGCCTTTCTTTTCACGTTCGCTGACAATAGCGGCAGCAGCAGACTCGCCCATACCTTTAATTGCAGAAAGTCCAAAACGAATTTCTCCCTTTTCATTAACACCAAACCGGGAATAACTTTCATTGACATCCGGACCCAAAGTAGAAATCCCCATAGACTTACACTCTTCCATCAGCTTTGTAATCTCTGTGATCTGGCTGAACCGGCGAGTCATCAATGCTGCCATATACTCAGCCGGATAATGAGCTTTCATGTAAGCCGTCTGATAAGCTACCCATGAATAACATGTAGCATGGGACTTATTAAAAGCATAAGAAGCAAACTTTTCCCAATCACCCCATATCTTCTCCAGAATTTTCGGACTATGTCCATTAGCTTCTCCCTGCTTCAGAAACTTAGGCTTCATGGCATCTACTATGGCTTTTTTCTTCTTTCCCATCGCCTTTCGAAGAGCATCACTCTCACCTCTGGTAAAACTTGCCAATTGACGGGAAAGGAGCATGACTTGCTCTTGATATACTGTAATGCCATAAGTATCTTTTAAATACTTTTCCATACAAGGAATATCATAAGTAACAAGCGACGGATCATTCTTTCGCTTAATAAAATCCGGAATATAATCCATAGGGCCCGGACGATAGAGGGCATTCATGGCAATAAGATCTTCAAACACTGTTGGGTGCAACTCACGAAGATACTTTTGCATTCCTGCCGACTCAAACTGAAAGGTTCCAATAGTACGGCCTTCCTGATAAAGTTGATAAGTTAGTTCATCATCAATAGGTATATTGTCCAGATCAACCTCCCTGCCAGTAGTCTGCTTCACGACTTTGACAGCTTCCTTCAACTCCGAAAGAGTTTTCAAACCCAAAAAGTCCATTTTTATCAAACCGGTCGACTCTATCACATGACCGTCATATTGTGTCACCGCAGTCTTTAAACCAGGAAAATCAGGGTCATCAGCTGTTGATACAGGAACCCAGTCGCTAATAGGATCCCGGCAAATGATAAATCCACAGGCATGAATGCCTGTACCACGGATGGTACCTTCAAGCATACGGGCATACTTGATGGTATTACGTTCACGGAGATCGGCGGAAGACTCTGCTTCCCTCAATTCAGGGGTACATTTGATCGCATTAGTCAAATTCATCTTCATGCCGTCGGGAAGACGATCAGGTATAGCTTTACACAGAAAGTTAGAACGCTCAAGTGGAAGCTTCTCTACACGAGCAACATCTTTAATGGAATTCTTAGTAGCCATACTGGCATAAGTAATAATATGCGCACAATTCTCGTGTCCATACTTATCCATAACCCAGCGTAACACCTTTCCTCGTCCATCATCATCAAAATCAGTATCGATATCAGGCAGATTGACACGATCCGGATTCAAGAAACGTTCAAACAGCAAATCATACTTCAAAGGATCTATTTTGGTAATTCCAAGACAATAAGCTACCACAGAACCTGCTGCAGAGCCACGGCCAGGCCCTACCATAACCCCAAGATCATTTCGAGCTGCATTGATGAAATCCTGAACAATAAGGAAATATCCAGGAAATCCCATTGTCTTCATGACATGCAACTCAAAATTAATATGTTCGCGGACATTCTCCGGAATAGGATTACCATAATGCGTTTTTGCTCCATCATAAGCTAACTTGGAAAGATATTCCGCTTCGAACTTAATACGATAAACCTTATCCCAGCCGCCAAGCGCCTCAATTTTCTTCATTCCTTCATCACGAG
>DMYZ01000269.1:18168-29172 GCA_003483565.1 Prevotella sp. | reverse complement strand
TGAGAGGACTCTTTTTGTTATGTCATTATCTTTTTGTTATGTTATTATCTTACTTTAGTAAAATAAAGTTGTTTTGGCATTTTTATCCATTTGCGATTCCTTGCAATTTTCAGTGTACTGCCATCTTTTTGTTCTAATGTATAGGTTCCGTCTGTATTGTATGTTAAAGTAGCTGTAAGATCTTCACTCCCGTAGTCATTAGTTATCTCAAGATTGGCTATATTCCCCTTTATATCTGCTGAAGTAAAAATCCATTTCCTGCCGTCGTGTAAATCACCAAAAAAGCCACTGACTTTTCCTAAAATAGATTGACCTGGTATCATGATATTATTTTCATAGAAGTTCATAACAATATAAACATCATATTCCTTATTTTCAATTCTTCCGGCAAAGGTCATACTGTCAGTCTGTGCATGGCAACTGGTAGCAAGTATGATTGCTACGGCAATAAATAGTATTTTTTTCATATCTTTTGTTATTAGTAAAGCAAAGATACTATTTTTGCATCAAGATTTGCACTGTTTTAGGAAAATATTGTCTTGTAAATTTGAATTTTATGTTTTTTATGTTATCTTTGTACCTAAAATAATATGAATTTTATGGGGGAAAGTATGTTATATCCTGATTATATTTTTGAATCTAGTTGGGAGGTTTGTAATAAAGTAGGCGGAATATATACGGTTCTTTCTACTAGAGCCAAAACCTTGCAGGATATGATGGAGGATAGAATTATTTTTATTGGACCTGACTGTAGAGAAGATTTATCTGAGCCTTTTTTTGATGAGGATATTTGTTTATTTGCTGATTGGAAAGCTTTTGCTGTCCATAATAAGTTGAAAATTCGTTTAGGTAGGTGGAAAGTTCCAGGTTTGCCAATAGCTATTCTTGTTGATTTTCAAGATTATTATAAAGATAAAAATCTTATTTATGGTAAATTATGGGAGGACTTTCAGGTAGACAGTCTGCATGCCTACGGGGATTATGATGAAGCCTCTATGTTTTCTTATGCTTCGGCTAAAGTTGTAGAAAGTTTTTACAATTACTTTGGATTAAAGGATAAGAAGGTGATTTATCATGGCAATGAATGGATGACAGGATTAGGACTGTTATATATCAGAAAGTTTGTTCCTGAAGTAGCTACTGTTTTTACGACTCATGCTACAAGTATAGGTAGGAGTATTGCGGGAAATAACAAGCCATTGTATCAATATTTTAAATATTATAATGGTGATCAGATGGCTTCTGAACTTAATATGCAAAGTAAACAGTCTATAGAAAAACAGACAGCAAAATTTGTAGATTGTTTTACAACTGTAAGTGATATTACAGCAGCAGAATGTAAACAATTATTAAATAAATCCGTTGATGTCGTGTTGCCTAATGGATTTGAACGTAATTTTGTACCTGCAGAAGATGTTTTTGCATCCAGACGCTGTTCTGCACGTAGGTGCTTGCTAAAAATAGCGAATGCTCTGACCGGTGAACAGTTTGATAGTAATACACTTCTTGTTTCTACAAGTGGACGTTATGAATTCCGAAATAAGGGTATTGATGTTTTTATAGAGGCTTTGAACCGTCTTCGCTTTTCAGACAATATTCACCGCAAGATTATTGCTTTCTTGTTTGTTCCAGGAGGAATAACTGGACCGAGGAAAGATCTTGCAGACAGGTTGAGAGGCAAGGAATTATATACTACTCCACTTGATAACCCTTGCTTTACGCATGATTTTTATAATTTGCATGATGATAGGGTTTTGGGAATGATGAACTCTTTGGATATTCACAATGCAGAAGACGATCAGGTGAAGATTATCTTTGTCAATAGCTATTTGTTAGGAAATGACGGCATCGTCAATAAGCCTTATTATGATGTTATTATAGGAAGTGATCTTTCTGTTTATCCTTCTTATTATGAGCCTTGGGGATATACGCCTCTGGAGTCTATAGCTTTTAGGGTTCCTTGTATTACTACCGATCTTGCCGGTTTTGGTTTATGGGTGAATAGTATCAAAGGATCTTATAGTGAGTTGGAAGATGGTGTAAAAGTAATTCATCGTACGGATTATAATTATTCAGAGGTGGCAGATACCATAAAAGCGACAATAGAGGAATTTGCTGCCATGACTCCTGCTCAAGTGAAGAGATGTCGTACTCATGCCGGGAATATCTCAAGAAAAGCGTTGTGGAGCAACTTTATAGTTTATTATGAGAAAGCATATAATTTCGCTTTGAGAGCATTGGAGAAAAGGACAAAATTAAATACTAATATATAGAGTTATGAAAATTAAAACAGATTATACTAATGAGCCGCAATGGAAAAGTTTGAAGGTTAAATCAAGTCTTCCCCAGCAGCTTAAATGTCTTGATGAACTTGCCCATAATATGTGGTGGGGATGGGATTATGAGGCACGTGATCTTTTCAAAAGTCTTGATGAGAACCTTTATGAGGAAGTCGGTCATAATCCAGTTTTACTTCTTGACCATATCAGCTATGACCGTAAGGAAGCTATAGTGAAAGACAAAACTATCATGGCAAAGGTAAAGAATGTTTATAACAAGTTCCGTACCTATATGGATGTCAAACCTGATGCAAAGCGTCCTTCTGTTGCTTATTTCAGTATGGAATATGGTTTGAATCAAGTTTTAAAGATATACTCCGGTGGATTGGGTATGTTAGCTGGTGATTATCTGAAAGAAGCCTCTGACAGTAATGTTGATCTTGTGGGTGTAGGTTTTCTGTACAGATATGGATATTTCAAACAAACTTTGGCTATGGATGGTCAACAGATAGCCAATTATGAAGCCCAGGATTTTAACTCTTTGCCCATAGAACGCGTTAATGATGAAAATGGCAATCCTATGGTTGTCGATGTACCCTATTTAAATTATCAGGTGCATGCATATGTCTGGCGCGTCAACGTTGGTCGCATACCTTTGTATCTTCTTGATACTGATAATGAGATGAATTCAGAATTTGACCGGCCTATTACACACTCTCTGTATGGTGGTGATTGGGAAAATCGATTGAAACAAGAGATACTTCTGGGTATGGGAGGTATATTAATGCTGAAGAAATTAGGTATAAAAAAGCAGATTTATCATTGTAATGAGGGGCATGCTGCCCTCTGCAATCTGCAACGCCTTTGTGACTATGTAGCGACAGGCCTTACTTTTAATGAGGCACTTGAGCTTGTCCGTGCATCTTCTCTTTATACAGTACATACTCCAGTGCCTGCCGGGCATGATTATTTTGATGAACAGCTTTTCGGCAAATATATGGGAGGTTATCCTGATAAATTAGGTATTACGTGGGATGAGTTTATTGGTATGGGAAGAACTAATCCTGATGACCATAGCGAGCGGTTTTGTATGTCAACTTTTGCATGTAATACCTGTCAGGAAATCAATGGCGTAAGTAAGTTGCATGGATGGGTCAGCCAAAAGATGTTTGCTCCCTTATGGAAAGGTTATTTCCCAGAGGAAAATCATGTAGGTTATGTTACGAATGGTGTACATTTTCCAACATGGTGTGCCACAGAGTGGCGTAAACTCTATGATAAATACTTTGATCCATCCTTTATGAATGATCAGAGCAATGAGGAAATATGGCATGCCATATATAATGTTCCGGATGATGAAATTTGGAATACTCGTATGGAGTTAAAGCAAAAACTGGTTAAATATATCCGTGAGAAATTTACTCAGTCCTGGTTGAAAAATCAAGGTGATCCATCGAGAGTGGTATCTTTGCTGGAACGCATTAATCCTAATGCTTTGATGATAGGCTTCTGCCGTCGTTTTGCTACGTATAAGCGTGCTCATCTACTGTTTACGGATTTGGATCGTCTTTCTAAAATTGTTAATGATCCCGAACGGCCTGTGTTATTTTTCTTCTCAGGAAAGGCACATCCGGCTGATGGTGCGGGGCAAGGATTGATCAAGACAATTTTTGAAATTAGCCAGCGTCCTGAATTCTTGGGTAAGATTATTTTTTTGGAAGATTATGATATGCAGTTAGCGCGACGTCTCGTATCTGGTGTTGATATTTGGATGAATACTCCAACACGTCCGCTTGAGGCATCAGGGACATCTGGTGAAAAGGCTGAGATGAATGGTGTAGTTAACCTGTCTGTCCTTGATGGATGGTGGGTAGAAGGATATCGCCAGGGAGCAGGCTGGGCTCTTCCTCAAAAGCGTACTTATGATAATCAAGGCTATCAAGATCAACTGGATGCAGCCACCATTTATAGCTTGCTGGAAAATGAAATAATCCCTATGTATTATGATAAGAATGCAGAAGGTTTTAGTGAGGAATGGATTAAGGTCGTTAAAAATAGTATTGCTACTATTGCTCCTCACTATACAATGAAGCGTCAGCTGGATGATTATTATAATAAATTCTATATAAAGGAGGCAAAGCGCTCAAAGTTGCTTCAGGCTAATAATTATGCTAAGGCAAAGGAAATTGCGCGTTGGAAGGAAACGGTAGTTGAGCGTTGGGATTCTATTCATGTAGTTTCTAAGAATGAAAGTGTTCTGGATAATGGTGCAGAAACTGGGAATATATATAAGTTGCAATATGTTATAGACGAGCAAGGTCTGAATGATGCTGTGGGGTTAGAACTTGTTATTTTAAATAACAATAACAAGAGTGATCGGCAGGTCTATGCTGTTAATGAATTTAAAATGACTAAGCAAGAAGGCAATAATTATACTTTTGAGGTTGAGTTAGAACCTGATGAAGCTGGAGCCTACCGTATTGCTGTTAGAATGTTCCCCAAAAATAAAGATCTTCCTCACCGACAGGATATTTGTTATGTAAAGTGGCTTGATTGAGGTATCTGTTATTATATAAAAAAAGGCTGATATTTGTAAATTATCAGCCTTTTTATATTTTCCGCTGTATAATTTAAACCAGATATTGATCAGAAATACTTTCGTTGTATTCTACACGATGGATGGTTTCAGCAAACATATCTGCAATAGAGATCTGCTTTACTTTCGAACAGCGGTTGGCATAAGGTATAGAGTCGGTGAAGACAATCTCTTCAAGGGCAGAATCTTGAACTCGCTCTGAAGCAGGACCGCTCATAACGCAGTGGGAAGCACATGCGCGAACTGTTTTTGCACCGCTTTGCTTCATAATGTCTGCGGCTTTGGTGATAGTACCAGCGGTATCTACCATGTCATCGATAATAACTACATTTTTACCTTTGACATCTCCGATAATCTGCATGGTAGCAACAATATTAGCACGTGCACGAGTCTTATTACAGAGTACCAGCGGGCATCCTAAGTATTTAGCGTACGTATTGGCACGTTTAGATCCGCCAACATCAGGTGAGGCTATAACCAAATCTTTCAATTTCAAAGACTGGACATACGGGAGAAGAACACCTGAAGCGTAGAGATGATCAACTGGGACATTGAAGAAGCCTTGAATCTGATCAGCATGGAGGTCCATTGTGATCAAGCGATTAATACCAGCGGCACTTAATAAATCGGCAACTAATTTGGCACCGATGCTAACCCTTGGTTTATCCTTACGATCTTGACGTGCCCAGCCGAAGTAAGGGATAACTGCAATGATATGACGTGCTGAAGCACGTTTGGCCGCATCAACCATTAGCAGCAATTCCATCAAGTTGTCAGAATTAGGGAATGTGCTCTGGACTAAGAATACATCACGGCCACGGATAGATTCCTCATAAGATACAGCAAATTCACCATCAGAGAAACGTGTAATTAAAAGTTTACCCAAAGGGCAGTTTAAACTTGCACAAATTTTCTCTGCCAAGTATCTCGAATTCGTCCCCGAGAATACCAAAAAATTAGAGTTGTTTTCACTCATTACTTTAGCGTTTAGATATATGTATTAAAAGTGTGTATTTTATCCTATTGCTTTTTTAAGTTTTTCAAAATGCAGGATGAGTTCTTTATAGTCAGTCTGTGATGGAATGTCAAACTTATTCCAGAGGTCTTTGCAGATTACAACACCTCCAAAACCAAGGTCTTTGGCAACACGCAGGTTGTCCAGACCAACACCTCCCATCGCATAGACTTTTTTATCTATAAGTCCCTTTGAGGCAGCATCTTCAAGTTCATTCATTGTAAATGAATGTTTGTTGTTTGGCATTTCTTTATTGTCAAAAACATTCTTGAGAAAAATATAATTAGCTTTCTTTTTTGAGTCTTTTAATTCTTCTAGTTTTGTGCATGTCCTGCTGAAGTGGCCATTATAGCCTTGTGGCAGTTGCGCATCAGAAGAATCAAGATGAATACCCCCCAGGTTATATTCTTCTTTTAGATAAAAATGGTCGTGGACAATGATTTTCCGATAGTAGTCTTCTGATAACAAAGATAACAATCTTTCTGAATACATAGGGGATGTTTCGGGCTTGTATAGATGCAGACTGTCCATTCCCTCTTCAAAGAGCGTGGTAAGTATTTTGTCTTCTTCCACAAAAAATGTGGATTTAGTCATGATTACGAGCTTCATCGTCTGTATTTTTTTTCTTTTGCAAAAGTATAAAAAATCTGAGAAATAAGCAATATTATCGGTGATAAAAAGCTATCTTTGCATGAATAAAAATGATATAGGTTATATAATGAAAGTTGATTTAAACACTTTTGAGCAGATTCATAATCCTATTTATATATTAGAAGAGCAGCGTTTACGTAACAATCTTGCATTGATTTCGGGCGTAGCTCGTGAGGCTGATATAGAGATTATTCTGGCTTTTAAAGCTTATGCTTTGTGGAAAACTTTTCCGATATTTCGAGAATATATCCATGCTACAACTGCAAGTTCTCTTTATGAGTCTCGTCTTGCTTTTGAGGAATTTGGCAGTAAAGCTCATACTTTTTCTCCTGGATATACGGATTATGAAATTGATGATATAGCAGAAAATTCAAGTCATCTTACTTTCAATTCTCTGTCGCAATATATTCGATATCATGAACGTGTAATAAAAAACAATCCTGATATTAGTATTGGTCTTCGTGTTAATCCTGAGTATTCTGAAATAGATACGGATCTTTATAATCCTTGTGCACCAGGATCTCGTTTTGGAATAACTGCTGATAAGCTTCCGGATAGACTTCCTCCAGATATAGAAGGCTTCCACTGCCATTGCCATTGTGAAAGTGGGTCAGATGTTTTTCAGCGTACGTTGATGCACATTGAAGATAAATTTGCTAAGTGGTTTCCTCAGTTGAAATGGATAAATTTTGGAGGCGGGCACCTTATAACAAGTAAGGGATATGATCTTTCTCTTTTGATAGAAATATTGAAAGAATTTCGTCAACGTTATCCAAATTTGAAAATTATACTGGAACCAGGAAGCGCTTTTGGCTGGCAGACAGGTTCGTTAGTATCTCAGGTTGTAGATATTGTTGAGGATAATGGTATCCGTACCGCGATTTTAAATGTCAGTTTTACTTGTCATATGCCTGATTGTCTTGAGATGCCGTATATGCCAACAGTAAGAGATGCTAAAATAGTGAAAAATAATAATAATATTTTGAAACATCTTTATCGATTAGGTGGATGTTCTTGTTTAAGTGGTGATTTTATGGGTAACTGGCAGTTTGATCATGAATTACAAATAGGTGAAAATATTATTTTTGAAGATATGCTTCATTATACTACGGTAAAGACAAATATGTTTAATGGTATTACTCATCCTTCAATAGGAATTGTCCATTTAGATGGCAATATGGAAATACTTCGTAAATATAGTTATGAGGATTACCGTGATCGGATGGATTAAAATGAGTAGAAAGATGTTTTTTTCCTTTTTGAAAATAGTGAAAAAGATAAAATATTTTTTTTGAAAAAAAACGAGAAAAAGTTTGTGGGTTCGAAAATATTCCTTACCTTTGCAACCGCATTTAGAGAAATGCTCCTGTTTTACAGGGGTTTTTGCGGAAATAGCTCAGTTGGTAGAGCGCGACCTTGCCAAGGTCGAGGTCGCGGGTCCGAGTCCCGTTTTCCGCTCAGATATTTTGAATAAAAAGGAAAAGTTTTAATTCTTTTCTTTAAAAATGCCCAGGTGGCGGAATTGGTAGACGCGCACGTTTCAGGTGCGTGTGTTTCACAACGTGCAGGTTCGAGTCCTGTTCTGGGCACTTTTATTCGGAAGATTACTTGTTGGAGAGGTGGCGGAATTGGTAGACGCGCTACTTTGAGGGGGTAGTGATAATTGTATCGTGGGAGTTCGAGTCTCCTCCTCTTCACTTGTAATATTAATTTTGTTTTGCGGAAATAGCTCAGTTGGTAGAGCGCGACCTTGCCAAGGTCGAGGTCGCGGGTCCGAGTCCCGTTTTCCGCTCTTTTTTAGGAGAAACATACACAAAAAACATGAATTTATATTTAAGATATTTTGATAAAGAAACATTGGTGCATAATGTTGATGAGGCACTTGATTTCCTACATTCTATTCCTGAAATAGGATTGGATGCAGATATGGAAGCTGATATTCGTGATTATGTGAATAATGACATCTTTTTTCCTAAGAAGTATAAAGTTCGTTCCCGAGTTTATTTTATTATTATAAAAACTACAGCTGAGACTATGCAGGATTTTAAGGATAAAAAGGCTGTGAGAGGAGGAACGACAAATAATAATAGTCAAGAAAATAAAGAAATGAATAACCCTATAGCTACAAGTCTTACAGAAGAAACTGCTGGTTGGTATGAAGGTGAACTTGATTTTAAGCGTGTTGTCATGATTCCTGCTACAGGCAAGCATGAATATCGTGATACACACTTTGTAGCTGATGTTAAGGCTATGTCTGGGCAGGATTGCTATAACAGAATAGTTGAGCATCTTCGTGAGCGTGTGGATAATCGCAGTCAATTTCCTTCATCTAAAGGCAAAAATTTCCATTTTAGATATTTGGGGCGTTGGAGATAATATTCAATGAATAAAGTGATGCTTATTGGCAATGTCGGAAAAGATCCTGACATTCATTATTATGATGCAGACCAATCTGTGGCTCAAGTCTCTCTTGCTACAACAGAGAGAGGATATACGCTTCAGAATGGGACAAAAGTGCCGGATCATACAGATTGGCATAACCTTGTATTCTATCGAGGATTAGCTAAGGTCGTCGAAAAATATGTTCATAAGGGTGAAAAACTTTATATAGAAGGTAGGCTAAGGTATCGCAATTACAATGACCAGCAGGGGAGACATCATAATGTTACTGAAATTATTGTAGACAATATGGAGATGCTTTCGGGCTCCGTCTTATCCGGGCAAGATCAGCCTAAGCATGAAGAATCGTCTCCATCAGCTATTACTCATCCGAAAGGAGAAGGTCAAGAAGAATTGCCTTTTTAATTATTAATATTTGACTTGGAAATAGATATTTTATTACAGTTAGGACTCTTAACAGTATATAAACCTACATTTGGGGTTGTTGTAGCAGCTATTATTGCTGCTATATTACTTTTATGTTCCGGATATGCCAGTGGATCAGAAATTTCCTTTTTTAGTCTGTCTCCTGAAGATATAGATGAACTTGATGAGAAAAAGACAACTGCAGATAAAAAAATTTGCATGCTGCGAAATGACTCAGAGAGAACTTTGGCTACAATCTTGATTACAAACAATTTTGTTAATGTAACCATAATAATGCTCTGTAACTATATCTTTGTCAGGTTAATAGAATTTAATGTAGAATGGATGAAGTTTCTTTGCATTACAGTACTTCTGACCTTTCTTCTTCTTCTTTTTGGTGAAATAATGCCTAAAATGTATTGTCGCCAAAATTCGTTAAAGTTTTGTCGCTTTGCAGTGAATGGTATTTTAGCTCTTCGTATGCTTCTTTGGCCATTAGAGACTTTATTGATGCGTAGCAGCATTATTGCGGGAAAGGCTGTACCGAAGGGGGATCGGCAATTGAGTGTGGATGATTTAGAGCAGGCATTGCAGTTGACGGATAAGGATGATATCAAGGATGAACAGAGTATGTTACAAGGTATAATCCGGTTTGGCGATGAGACAGCCAAAGAAGTGATGACTAGTCGTCAGGACATTTTCGATCTTGATATCAAATCTTCTTTTGAGGATGTTCTTCAGTGTATCGTTGAAAATAATTATAGTAGAATTCCTGTTTATCAGGATGATACAGATCATATAAGGGGTATTCTTTATATAAAGGACCTTCTTCCCCATTTATCAAAAAATACAAATTTCCGTTGGCAAAGTCTTATTCGTCCTCCCTATTTTGTACCGGAAACAAAGAAAATAGATGATTTGTTGAGAGAATTTCAGGAAAATAAAGTGCATATTGCTGTTGTCGTTGATGAATTTGGTGGCACAAGTGGTATAGTTACACTTGAAGATATTTTAGAAGAAATAGTGGGTGAGATTAATGATGAGTATGATGAAGAACAGCATTTTTATACTAAACTCAATTACAATACTTATCTTTTTGAAGGTAAGACCCTGTTGAGTGATTTTTGTAAGATTTTGAAAATAGATGATGATGAGTTTGATGATGTGGAAGGTGATGCTGATACAATTGCGGGACTTTTGCTTGAGTTAAAGGGGGATTTTTTAAGTTTGCATGAAAGAGTGGATTATAAGAATTATTCTTTTGAAGTAATGGAAATTGAGGAGCGAAGGATCAGCAAAGTGAAAGTCATAGTACATCAAGAAATTAAAGCCTAGAGGATGTCCTTACTGTTTATAAAATCCCTTTCGGAACATGTTCACCTTGGTCTTTGGAAAATAGATGAGGCGATAGATGATTATTATCTATTATTCCCTCATCTGTCCCGGTTCCGCGAATTTCTTGATAGAACCTATAAATCTGATGTAAGGAAGAAAGAGTTTTTATCGGTCAGAGCTCTTTTATTTAATATGACTCATGATGAAAACTCTTCAGAGATCTCTTATGAGCCTTCAGGCAAACCATTCATGAAGGATTACTATATTAGTATTAGTCATACGAAGGGTTTTGCTGCTGTTATTTTGTCACAAACTGGAAATGT
>DMYZ01000269.1:15460-18100 GCA_003483565.1 Prevotella sp. | reverse complement strand
AGGCTGACAGCTTGAATGATCAGTTAGTTAATTGGTGTGCAAAAGAAGTTACGTATAAGTTCTTTTCAGAGGAAAATTTACGGTACTTTGAAATGCGTGTTCATAGTATAAATGAAAACCAGTGTAAGGTGGATGATCTAGAAACAAAAAAGACCATTGACGTTTATTTCAACGTTAATAGTCTTTATACCCTTGCTTACACTTACTAAAAAACAATTTTAGAGTATTCCCTTGGAACTGGGAAGCTCGAAATGATAGATGTCTCTTTTTACAGCCATTTTCAAAGAACGGGCAAAAGCTTTGAAAATACCTTCTATTTTATGATGTTCATTAGTTCCTTCAGCCTTAATATTCAAGTTCATTTTTGCTGAATCGCTGACACTCTTGAAAAAGTGCATAAACATTTCTGTAGGCATTTCACCGACTTTCTCTCTTTTGAATTCTGCGTCCCATATAAGCCAAGGTCGTCCACCAAAGTCCAATGCTACTTGACAAAGGCAGTCATCCATCGGCAGGCAATATCCATACCGTTCAATACCTCTTTTGTCGCCTAGAGCTTTCAGCAGGCATTCACCAAGGGCTATGCCAGTATCTTCTATGGTGTGATGTTCGTCAACATATAGATCTCCCTTAGTATGAATTGTGAGATCCATCATCCCATGTTTGCTGATCTGTTCAAGCATGTGATCAAAGAATCCCAGACCTGTGGAAATATCGCATTTTCCGGTTCCATCCAAGTTTATGCGAATGTATATATCCGTTTCTTTTGTTGTTCTTTTTATTTCAGCAATGCGTTCTCCTGCAAAGAGGATTTCTGCAATTTTCTTCCAGGTCATATTATCTTTTCCCAAAATGAGAGATTTACAACCAATATTTTTAGCTAATTGTTCATCGCTATCACGATCGCCTATAACATAACTTCCTGCCAGATCATATTCGGAGCTATTCATATATTTAGTCAGCATGCCTGTACCAGGTTTTCTCATTGGTGAGTTATCTTCAGGAAAGTGACGATCAATTAGGATATCATCAAAGGTAATGTCTTCACTTTCCAGGGCTTGAAGGACAAAATTGTGAACAGGCCAAAAATTATCTTCGGGGAAAGATTCTGTTCCCAGTCCGTCTTGATTACTGACCATGACAAACAAAAAATCAAGTTTATTATGTATAAAAGCAAGATTACTAAATACACCTTTAGTAAATCTAAGTTTAGCAAAACTATCAATTTGTTCATCTTTTGGTTCTTGAATCAGTGTACCATCACGATCAATAAATAGGATTCTTTTCATTGTATTTTATGTGTTGATTTTTCTTTTTCCTGAGCTTCAATTGAACCATAAGCGCAATAAAGAGCTGTTATTAACCAAAACTGGAAATAGCAATAAATAAAAATAACAGCTGTTAATGTAATAAAAAGGAGTGGGGTAAAATACTCTGGAACACCAAGTGGGTCACCATCCAGGGCTCCTAGTTGTGATGAAATTTGAGCAAAAACCAATATATCAGCTGGAATGGTAATGATAGTCATAGCTATTGCTATGATAAGTTCTCCAAGAAATATAACAGCGATATTGATACCCCAATGATGAAGTCCTATTTTGAAATCATTAAAGAAATTTTTCGGATGAGAGTCCTTTCTATCATTATATTTATAAAAGATATAAGTAAATGGTGGCATGAAAAAACAGAATAAGGCAATGCCTAATATGATAAGAATAGCTGTGAATATTATGTATAGCTTAGTGTCTTTTATTAAATGTAATGTTATTTCTTTATCAATAAAAATAAATAAAGCAGCAAAAATGATATAAATAACCAATGCTAAAAGGAAATAGATACAAACTCTGTGGAATTGCTTCCAATAAGAGTGTTTATTGATCATAACAATGGACGAAGTTGTAAAAAGCAAATTTGCGACGAGAATGCAAACAGCAAGAGAACCTAGTATAGCTACGGTAGTCCAAAGGTTTGTATTAGCCCAGTCAATAAGTTGTTTGTTGGGTAATTGCAGAATGACCATGCAGCTTGTGAAAGCCGAGAGGATCAGAGCATGTATCCATGTATTTGCTATTATTTTCAGTAAATGACTGGAAACGTATGTATATGCCTCATGCATGCATGAAGCAAAACCATGATTTTCAAAAATTTTAATTTCCATTTCTTCTAAATTCAGAACATGTTATTGCTGTAGCTATGGCTACATTCAGACTATCGGCTGTAGGATGTCCCGCAGGATAGTTGGGTATGAAAAGTTTATGATTTATCATTTTTGCAATCTCAGGAGATATGCCGTTGCCTTCATTTCCCATGATAACTAGACCATTATGAGACAGTGTTTGTTTATATATATTTTCCCCGTTTAGCAAAGTTCCGTATACAGGGATGTCAATTTTAAGTTCTTTAATATATTTATAAAGATCTGTATAGTGAATTTTGACACGTGCAATACTGCCCATAGTAGCTTGGACAACCTTAGGGCTATAAACATCAGCAGTATTGTCACTACATATAATATTTTCAATACCAAACCAATCTGCAATTCTGATAATTGTTCCCAGATTTCCAGGATCCTGGACACCATCAAGTGCCAAGACCAGTTGTTCTGCCGGAAGATGATTCAAAATAGGTTCATTCATTTCC
>DMYZ01000269.1:11817-15316 GCA_003483565.1 Prevotella sp. | reverse complement strand
TAAAGGTATATTTTGATAGTCCTTCTTCTGTCGCGACAATTATTTCCGGTCTAAAGAATTTGAGCAAATCTCCAACTACTTTAGGGCCTTCTGCAACATAAACACCTTCTTCTTTGCGTTTTTTTTTCTGTTCCAGAGAACGGATATATTTTATTTTAGCTTTACTAATCATTTAAATGCAAAGATACAAAAAAGAAATATAACTATACTCTGCCTCGTCATAATTTAAGTAAAATTCCCAAATCTTAAACACTCTATTTGTAATTTTATTTATACCTTTGCCTAAAATTAGAATCGTCAGGTGAAGATATTCAAATTCTTTATATTTCTTTTAATCGTATTCTTTTCTGCATGCTCCTCCTCGAAGTTTGTTCCAGACAAGAAATATTTGCTCGATGAGGTCATCGTCAAGTCTGATCAAAAAGATCTTGATGCTGCATCTTTAGCTACTTATATACGTCAAAAGGCTAACTTTAAATGGTTTTCTCTTTTTAAAATACCTTTGTCTACTTATAGTCTTTCAGGGAAAGATTCAACGAGATGGCTCAATCGTACATTACAGAGAATAGGTGAGAAGCCTGTTATTTTCGATACCCTTCAAGCTAGATTATCCTGTGAGGATTTGAAAACTGCAATGTTTAATTTAGGTTATATGAATTCTTCGGTATCTTTGCAGACTAAAGTGAAGGGTAAAAAACTGAAAGCTATTTATACACTTACTCCCGGGCCTTCGTTTTATATTGGTAAAGTCGATTATGATATTCAGGATGATAGTATCGCTCGTATCTTAAAAATGGATATTCCTGCTAACAGAGGATTAAAGCCTGGCATGAAATTTGTGGTAAGTGTACTAGACAATGAGCGTAAGCGCATTACTTCTATTCTTGAAGATAATGGGTATTATCGTTTTCATAAAGATTTTATTCAATATACCGCTGACAGTATTCGTGGAAGTAATAGAATAGGAGTGACTCTTCATCTCTTGAAATATCGTGCTAATTCGAATTCTCCGGAGACCTTTCATCCGCGTTACATTCTGAATAGTGTCAATTATCTCAGTAGTGACTCTGACCGTATTCATATACGTCGGCATGTACTTGAGGCTGCAACGGCCTTGCAGCCTGGTAAACCTTACAGCGCATCTGATTTGCAACGTACTTACAATAATTTTAGCAGGTTGCAGGCTATACGATATACTAATATCCGCTTTGTAGAGCCTCCTGATACTAATTTGTTGAATTGCAATATTCAGATTAGCACCAATAAGCCTTCTACTATTTCTTTCCAGCCAGAAGGTACCAATACGGCTGGAGATTTGGGGGCAGCGGCATCGTTGACTTATATTAATCGTAATTTGTTTAGAGGAAGCGAGCAATTTAGTATCGGGATTCGTGGTGCGTACGAAGCCATCACTGGATTGGAGGGTTATCAAGATCAGAATTATCAGGAATATTCTGTTGAGTCAAAGCTTCAGCTTCCCCGTTTTGTCGCACCTTTTCTTAGCGGAAGTTTCCGCAACCGGCAGGATGCAACCTCAGAGTTGCTTGTTAGCTGGAATTTGCAAAATCGTCCAGAGTTCCATCGTCGTGTGTTCTCTGCTACATGGAGGTACCGTTGGAGTGAACCCAAGCGTAATTTAAGCTATCGACTTGATCTTTTAGATTTAAATTATGTGTATATGCCTTGGATATCAGAAACATTTAAGCATGATTATTTGGACAGTGTAAGCAACCGTAATGCTATTCTTCGCTATAATTATGAAGATTTGTTTATTATGAAACTTGGCTTTGGTGTTAATTATAATAATGGAGTAGATGCTATTAGAACTAATATAGAAACAGCTGGTAATATATTGGATGGCTTTTCTGGAATATTTAATTTTAGGAAAAACGATGAAGGGCATCACACCTTATTTAATATAGCATATGCCCAATATGCAAAATTTGACTTCGATTATACTCATTTATTGAAGTTTGATTCTCATAATACTCTGGCTCTCCATGCGGATTTTGGTATAGCCTATCCTTATGGTAATAGTACAATCTTACCTTTTGAAAAGCGTTATTTTTCCGGTGGAGCAAATTCTGTCAGAGGGTGGAGTGTACGAAGCCTAGGACCAGGTAAGTTTAAGGGGAATGATGGAAATATAGATTTTATCAATCAGACTGGTGACATGAAGCTGGACATGAATGCAGAGATGAGAACTTTTTTGTTTTGGAAATTTGACGGGGCTTTATTTGTTGATGCGGGCAATATATGGACATTACGTGATTATGCCGACCAGCCGGGAGGACAGTTTAAATGGAATACTTTCTACCAACAGATTGCCGTTGCTTATGGTATAGGCTTGAGGCTTAATTTCAGTTACTTTATTCTTCGTTTTGATATGGGGATGAAGGCTATTAATCCTGCGTATTCCTCTTCGGAGGAGCACTATGCTATTTTTCATCCTGATTTTAGTCGTGATTTTGCTTTTCACTTCGCGGTAGGCCTTCCATTTTGATTTTCCATTCATGGTGGAATACAGCTTTCAGCAAGAAGACTGCAGATGGAATAATTCTACCGCTATTTCCTATAGTATCCATTTGAAGAAAGTTATATACTTTGATATTAATGATAGCGGTGGTATCGCCGTTATTATAGTTAATATCATTAATCTCATAGGAAGCCCCTTGATTTTTATTCCTTAAGAGATTAATGTCGGCCTTATGTACATTGCTTGCAGCATATTGCAGCCATTTTTTTGAATCAGAAGTACAATATGGAAGAGCATCTTCAAATTGCCAATTATAATATTTTTGAGCAAAAGAATCAACATCATTTTCTAACTGGTCACTTTTGCCTTTATGTCCTAAATTGCAAGAGTTTGCAATCATAAGAGTACAGAAGACAAAAAATGAATTTCGAAATAAAGATGAAGTTTTCCAAAAATTAAATTTCATATTAAAACTTTAAATTTGAGACAAAGGTAAATAAAATCTTTGATTTACAAATCTTTTTTGTTACCTTTGTAGTAAAATAAGAATAAAAGATGCTGAGATTTATATCCTTTGGCAGCGGTAGTAGTGGTAATTGCTATTACTTGTATACCGAAACGGATTCTTTGATGATAGATGTTGGGGTTGGCATAAGAACATTGAAGAAGCAATTTCATAATTATGGATTGCGTATGCAAAATATTGGTCATGTGTTAATTACTCATGATCATGCTGATCATGTAAAATCGGTCGGCAGCATCAGCCGTGATTATGGGCTGGAAGTATATACTACTGATAAAGTTCATGTTGGTATAGAGCGTAACTATTGTGTGAGATGTAAAATTTCTCCAGATCTGGTTAAAATCGTTGAGAAGGAGAAGACTTTTACTTTAGGTGAATTTATAATTACACCTTTCGGAGTACCTCATGATAGTGCTGATAATGTAGGCTATCGTATTGTTTGTGGTAAGATCACATTTTGTCTTATGACGGATATTGGTCATGTAACAGATGAAATGAAG
>DMYZ01000269.1:2624-11659 GCA_003483565.1 Prevotella sp. | reverse complement strand
CTTGCACGAAAGACCGTGGAACAGGTGTTGCGCAATTATGGTATTATTGTTGGGAAAGATTTCTTGCTGGATGTCTTGAAGCGAAAAATGGCCAGCGAAATTTATGAATTGATATAAAGTATCCCAGTCTGTATAATTTGAATATCCAGAGACAGGGATGATTGCTGGTGAGATTCGTCTTTTCCTTTGTGTGAAAGATATAGTGGAACAGTCTTATAGCAGTACATGCTGGAGTATGTTTGATTTTAATATAAATGTTCTGTATGGTAGAATAGCCTTTCAGTTCAGAAGAGAAAGCAAATAAAGTGTGCAGGCTTTCTTCTGTCTTTGCAATATAGTCTGTATTGGATTCGAAAATATCTAGTCCTACAGGATTGTCAATATGATTGATAGTGATGTCTAATTTTTGAAGTTTTTTCCCATACGCAACGTCCTCATATCCATAATGGATAAATCGCTCATCAAAAGGATGCTTTATAATGAGGTGTCTCTCAATCATAAAATTGCAAGTATTGAAATTTTTGTATGGATGTTGTTGGCGAAAAGTAGACAGGTGTGAAGATTCTGCCTGTTTTTCATAAAGATATCTAAGATTTCCCTTACACAACTGGGGGTCGCCGATGACATGATAACAACCATAGATAACTTTGCCGTCAGCTTCAAGGTATTTTTCAATAAACGAGGAGGAAATAATTTTTCGATCGCAATCAAGAAACAGTAACCAAGGATACTTGGCTTGCTGAGCCAGAAAGTTACGTATAACCGCTCTTCCTGAATTTTTTTCTCTTCTGATAAAACGACAGCAGTCTATCTTGTTAATGGATTGATTTTTTTCCCATATTTTATTTATGCTACCATCATCAACAACAATGATTTCGAATGACAACCCAGCTATATTTCTAGCTTGCCGTTGCAAAGTCTTTACAAGATCTGTGCAACAGGTATTGTACTCGGGCAATAGTATAGACAGTTGGTTCTTCATTTTAAAATTACTAATATAACGAGTTTATTGATAACAAATTATTCTTGGTTGAATTTATTTTTTTTATATATTGTTTTTTCTTTATTTTGTTTCTTATAAATAACATTTATGCGGTTTAAATTCATATTATTGTTTGCAGCGATTGTTTCCTTGGTGCATGCTGTTCCTGCTATGCATCGTTGGAAAACGATTGTCCAGAGTGATGGCTCAAGTTTGAAAGTTATGCTTGTCGGTGATGAACATATTCACTATTATATTACTTCAGACACTGTTCCTTTGATTGAAAAAAATGGCAGCTATTATTATGCTAATGAGATAGGCTATGGGATGAAGGCTACATCTCTTTTGGCTCATGCTCCGGGGGATCGAAAAGTAGCAGAGCAATCAAGAGTAAATGGTATTAAAAGGAGTAAGGGTATAAATTTGCATTTATCCAAGACGATGCCTTCGGCTCTAATTTCTTCTTCTGGTCAGACTATGAACGTTAAGGTTATGGGTTCGCAGTTGACAAGGGCCACATCTTCGTCATTAGCATCTTCTTATGTTGGTACGAAAAAAGGACTTGTTATCCTGGTACAATTTTCTGACAAGAAGTTCACGGCATCTGATCCAAAAAATATTTTTACGAATATCCTTAATGAAAAGGGATATATGAGCCCTTCTCCATTTAATACTGTCGGAAGTGTACATGATTATTTTAGTGATCAGAGTTACGGGAAGTTTGATTTGTTTTTTGATGTTTTTGGACCTGTTACTTTATCTAATAATTATGCTTATTATGGGCAGAACGATGCTAATGGTAATGATTTATATCCGGGTAGAATGGTTGTTGAAGCATGCAAAGCTGTTCTCGATTCTGCAAATGTAGATTTATCTGATTATGATTGGAATGATGACGGAATTGTAGATCAAGTGTTTGTTCTGTATGCCGGACAAGGGGAGGCTTCCGGAGGTGCAGCCAATACGATATGGCCGCATGAATATAATTTGTATAGTTCCTCTTATTATGATGCTAATGGTACTTGGTCGTATGTTAAGGGGGAAATTTCTTATCATGCCCCTGGTCTAGGTAAAACAGAAAATGGTTCTTCAACAACAAGTAAATATAATTATCTGGTTTATCAAATTAATCCGAAATCTCCTACAGGATATGAAATATTTAATACTTATGCTTGTAGTAATGAAGTTTATGTTGATGGTCGCACTTCTTATTTAATGGGTATAGGCATAATATGCCATGAATTCTCCCATTGCCTGGGTTTCCCCGATATGTATGATAAGATTGGAAATGGTTATGGTATGGGATATTTCGATCTAATGGATGCAGGATGCTATAATGGTCCAGAAATGTTGGGATGGAAACCTTCAGGATATACCAGCTATGAGCGGCACGAGGCTGGATGGCTTGATTATTCAAAACTAAACGATAATGACAGTATAGAGGCTGTTCTACCTATAAGCACGAGTGGGGCTAAGGCTTACAAGATTGTTAATCCTAATCATAAAAATGAATACTATTTATTGGAAAACCGACAGAAATCAGGATGGGATACTTATATCCCGAGTGCTGGACTTCAAGTTACCCATGTTGATTATGATTCTTTAATTTGGAATGCAAATATTGTCAACACTAAGGATAGTATTGTTTCTGATGGAGTTACGATATCTAATGACCATGAGCGTTTTACTATTTTACATGCTGATAATTCTGCTATATTGCGATGTTATTCAAATGTTGTTAGTGTAGATGAACAGGGTGATTTATATCCTTATATTACGGATAGTATCAAAAATGACAGTATCACTGATTATGGTATGCCTTGTGATTCTCTTTATAATGTAAATATAGATAGCACTAGTTTTTTACATGCTTCAATTTTACATATTATACAGAATGATGATGGAACCGTAAGTTTCCAATATAATCCTAGAAAAATTAATGAGGATACAAATGATATCATAGGTATAACTACAGGCAAAAATGATGAAATAATAGGAATCTATGATTTAAACGGTCGATTAATTTCTTTGTCCAACACAATAAAAAGCCTTCCCAAAGGATTATATATATTGAAAAGAAAAAATGGCAAAGATCAAAAGATAATAGTTTATTAAATTTATATTTTGTGATGGGTTTAAATTTCAGAAAGAGTGCTTTCATAGCGCTACTGTTTATTAGTTGTATGAGTACGAATGCTCAGAGTTTTGGTAGTATTTTGAAGAATACAGCTAGTTCTGTTTCTTCTTCTACGAGTTTAAACAATTCGAGTGCTTTTACCGGCTTGGCTTCTATTTTTAGTTCCTCTAAGGTTGCTACCAAGGATAAAGTGATTGGGACCTGGACTTATACAGAACCAGCCGTCATTTTTTCTAGTAGTAATGTGTTGAAAAATATGGGTGGTAAGGCTGTTGCATCAGCTATCGGATATAAATTACAGACTCAGTTTGCAAAGATAGGTATTAAAAAGGGGTCAATGAAGATCATTTTCGACAAGAATGGTAATTTCAGTCAGATTGTCGGTTCAAAGAAAATGACGGGTACATATTCTATAAATGGAGCTAACGTTGTGTTAAAATATGGCGGTACAACTCAACAGATGATCGGCACAACTCAAATAGATGGTAATGATCTGCTTATAGTCATGGATGCATCTAGGTTGCTGAAATATGCAAAGACGGTAGGAGCATTGACAGGTAACAGTACCTTGAATAGTGTAGGTTCATTGGTAAGTAGTTATAATGGACTGCAAGTAGGAATGAAACTGAACAAATAGTTAATGTATCTAAAAAAATATCTTTGATATTGCAAAATAGCGAAAAGCTTTGAGTAGTTAAATAATTTTTGCTACCTTTGCATCCGCTGTTACGAGTTGACAGCATTTAATTCAAAAATTTAAAAAAAATGGCAACAAAAATCAGATTACAGCGCGGTGGTCGTAAAGGCTATGCTTTTTACAGGATCGTTATCGCTGATGTAAAAGCTCCACGTGATGGTAAATTTACAGAGAAGATTGGTACTTTCAATCCAAACACCAATCCTGCAACCGTAGATTTGAATTTTGAGCGTGCTTTGTATTGGGTAGAAAATGGCGCACAGCCAAGTGATACCGTCCGCAACATTCTCAAAGGTGAAGGTGTTTATCTTATGAAGCATCTCCATGGTGGTGTAAAGAAAGGCGCATTTGATGATGCTGAGGCTCAGAAGCGTTTCGAGGCTTGGAAAACTAACAAGGAGCAGCAAGTTAATTCTGCTGTAGAGGCTAGTACTAAGGCAAAGAAAGATGCTGCTGCTAAGAGTCTTGAAGAAGAAAAGAAGGTTAACGAAGCGATTGCAAAGGGTGTAGCTGAGAAGAAGGCTGCCGAGGCTGCTGCAAAAGCTGAGGCTGAAGCTGCAAAAGTTGCTGAAAGCACTCCTGCTACTGAAGTTCCTGCTGAGGAGCCTGCACCTGCAGAAGCTTAATCATTCTAAAGTGGAAATTTTCCAGCCATAATGGTCGTCATGACTGTTATGGCTTTTTTGTGTTTATAATTTCTGAAAGAATGCTATTTGTTTTTATAGTGAATAGGTAAATGGAATAATGATATTTTGGTCTTTTATGTCCAGTATTTTTTCTCTCCAGTGGGTTTCATTTCTTGCCCGCAACATGGACAGGTATGACCATCCCATAGAGTTATCTGCTGTGAACCGCAGTTTAGGCATAGACGGTCGATAAGCGAATTGAATGAAGGGGCGGCTTGACCGATTGCCCCTCCTTTTACCAAAGGCTGTATAGTGTGACAATCAGGGCAAGACATGGAAATAATTTCTTGGCCCATGAATCCTTTGCCTTCATAGATGTCTGCTGTATATCCGCAGTTCTCACATTTATATGTTATTTTCCAAGCCATGATTGATAGAATTCAGCATATTCTTTAGCTACTTTTATATAGTTGTGGTGTCTTTGTATATAACTAATGCTTTCTTGTTTTAATGATGTTATTTTTTCTGGATGTAATACAAGTTGTTCGATAACCTGATATACATTTTCGTAGCTTGGAGTAACATTTAGAATTGGACGGAGTTCTTTTTCATGGAGTATTTCGTAATTTTCTGGTTCTCCTCCTCCTATGCAGATAATACCCCTGCTCATGGCTTCAAGGGCATTCATAGCAGGAGTATAGCTGTAGAGTTGGTCAAGGATAGCATCACTTCCATTCATTATTTTGCAGTATTGATCAAAAGGAATACCTTCAGCTATTTGTAATTGAGTCTTATCCGGGTATTTTGATGCAATGTCTTTGGCAGCTTTTAGCATAATATTGGTACCTTTATATTCGCTTCTGTTTTTGCTTATACCTATAAAAATTTTCACAGGGTAATGATGATGTGTATCAATATTTGTTTTTTTAGGTTGAACAGGGTATGGAATGAAAATAGTCTTTTTTGGAAACAGAGGATGATAGCATGCCCAGTATTCATAGAGCCCTGTAACGATGCCATCACAATCTTTTGCCATCATTTGATTTAAACGCCCTTTTGGAGAATCTAGCCAATCCTTTTCTTCTTTGACGGCATCCTTGTTTGTTCTAAGTTTTTCCCCGATATTAAAGTCGCTGTATCTAAGCATTTTACGGGAGACGCATTCATGTACCCAGTAATAATCCATACCGAATGCTCCAAGTATAATCTTTTTGTTATGTTTTCGTAAGTAGTGGTAGATCGGAGCTATGTGTTCTGCTTTTAATTCCAGAAACATCGGATTGATGAGTTGCACTATGTCGTAACCTTTTAGTTTCGGTAATAGTCTTAGTAATCTTGCCGTGAGTACAAAGCCACCCCACGTGGAGGATTTGCGGGCCAGGTCTATATCACGTGGATAGTCTTTCCAAAAATCGCCATTAGATGCAACGGTTACCTCGTGTCCTAAAATACGTAAGCCACGGGCAAGTGTACTGTGGACATTGCTATATTCTCCTAATAGTAATATTTTCATAATCTAGAAATAAAAATAAAAAGTATTTCCTGGCCTATTTTTGTATTGATGACTTTGCGAAAAAGTGTATATTTGCGAGTGTATTTTTTATCAGGTAGAGGAAATAGCCTTCTGGCTTTTAGTATTTCAATGGTGTCATGAAAAAGCTTATGGCTTCGAGTTTGCTTTATTATATTATAAAGGTAGTCCATAGTGAGTTGGGCTATACGTCGTTGTAAAGCTACGCGGTCAAATTCGGGAACGGCAGCGGAAATATCTTGAAGGTGAAAGATGATTTTTTTTACATCAGTAAGTTTGTGCAGAACATGGTCCCTTTCTTTTTCTTGAATGATCGAGTGCTTGCGCTTTCGATAATAGTAGGCTTCTGCGTTGGTGCTGATAACTCGGTCGGCACGGAGAAATAATAAAGGAGTAAATTCTTCATCTTCGCATAAAAGTCCTGGAGTAAATTGAAGGTTAACTAATATCTTTTTTAGAAAGATATATTCCCATACTGCAGCATGTAGGTTGTGATTATGCATATATGAAGCCCCTGTAACAGGCTCACTAAGACTGAGCGGTAAATCTGCATGCTTTTTTTTAGTCTCATTAAAAAGGACAATGTCTGGATTATGGTATCTTACAATGTCAAGGCAATGCTCGTAAGGTGCCTGTATAAGATAGTCATCTCCATCGACAAATTGAATATACTTTCCAGTTGCAATTTTTAAACCCATATTGCGAGCCATTGAAGGGCCTTGATTGCGTTGTCGCAAATAGATGATATCATCTTTTATTTCAGCTAATTCTTCTAATGCCGGGATCCTTGAACCATCATCGATAATGATAATTTCTCGGTCTTTGGCTTGAAGAGACAAAGCTAGAATACTGTTGATGCACAGCTTTATAAATTCTATAGGCAGGTTATATACGGTAACGATGAAACTTACAAGCGGCGTCGATATATTTTGTGGAGTATTTTGTTGAATTTGCATAAGTTATTTATTCCTATGATATTTAATAATGTTAATTTGACATAATGATAATAATGATATGTCGGAATAGATGGTTGCTGTCCGGTCAGTTCGTAAACATCCATTTGAATATTGAGAATATGTAAATAATAGTCTTCATCATGATAATCAGAAAGGAGCTTGATGTTCACATTGAGTAGTTGTGCAAGATCTTCTCCGCTTGCATTGGCTGTAATCCCATCTTTATTCCAACAGTAATAGTATAAGCCTTTATTTGTAGTTGCTATATTACGTGCAACTTTACAAAGTTTCGGAAGAACATAAACATCTTCGAATTTTTTTCCTATAGGATAACGGATATGCTGAAATAAAACTGTTTTGCAGATCTTGTTACATGCATAAGCATGCATATAAGCTTTTCCTTTTAGCCAATATTCGGCAAAAGAAGAATAGCATAAGGGGGGAAATGATAATTTGTGTGCACGGGAACAGCCATAATGGACATACATGGGATATTCAAGAATATCGTATTCTTGATGATCTTCTATTTCTTTCATTAGTGTTGCCAAAGTATCTGGAGCAATATAATCATCGCTGTCTATAAAAGTGATATATTCTCCTTGAGCAACTTCGATACCAGTGTTGCGGGCATCACTCAGACCTTTGTTAGACTGTCTTATATAATGGATGAAGACATTTCTGTGGTCGTAGTACTTGCAAATTTCAGCGCTTCCGTCTGTTGAGCCGTCGTCAACTAATATTAATTCATACTCATGGTATGATTGAGTAAGTACACTGTCCAGACAGCGGACGAGCGTATTCTCAACATTATATACTGGTATGACGATAGATAATTTCATAAAAACAAAGGTAATAAAAAACTTTTATTTACGTTAATAAAAAGATGGAAAAAGAAGACAGCTATTCTCATATCATAAAATATACCAGCATTTTCGGTGGTGTGCAAGGTGTTAACATACTTGTCAGCATTATCCGCAATAAATTAGTGGCATTATTACTCGGACCGGATGGTATGGGACTTGTGTCACTTTTCAATTCTACAATTAAGCTAATATCAGATTCTACTAACTTTGGTCTGGCGATGAGTGCTGTCAAAAATATTTCTGAGACTTATCAATCTGGTGATTGGGTGCAACTTCGTTCTAGTATTAAATTAGTCCGTTCTTGGAGTGCGCTTACTGCTTTGTTGGGCTTGATTGTTTGTATCGCTTTGAGCCCTCTACTGAATATTTGGACCTTTAATTGGGGAAATCATACCCTTCATTTCATATTTCTTTCTCCCATAGTTGCCTTAACAGCTGTTACAGGCGGCGAACTTGCTATACTCAAGGGTACACGGCATTTGAAGTATCTTGCAGCCATATCTATTTATAATGTACTTTGTGGTCTTGTCATCTCTGTTCCTCTTTATTATTTTTGGCATGAAGAGGCTATTGTACCGTCATTGATCTTAGTTTCATTGGCTCAGATGCTTGTTACTATTATTTATTCTTTTCATCTTTTTCCACTTCGTTTAAGTATGAACCAGTTGTTTTTGGGTAAAGGAATAAATATGATGAAACTGGGTATAGCTTTCATTTTGTCTGGTATGCTTGGAAGTGGAGCTGATTTTGTAATACGGTCTTACATGAGCCATAGCACAACATTATCTAATGTCGGCCTCTTTAATGCAGGATATATGATGACAATGGTTTATTCAGGAATGATTTTTAGTGCGATGGAAACGGATTATTTCCCGCGGCTCTCGGCTGTACAGTATAATAAAGAAAAATTAAGTATGGTGGTCAATAGGCAGATCGAAGTATCAGTGCTGTTGATCTCTCCAATGTTGGTTTTTTTTACGATAGGATTGCCTGTTATTCTTCCTTTATTTCTTAGCCGTAAGTTTCTGCCAGCCTTGCCAATGTCTCAGATATTAGTCCTAGCCATGTATCTGCGTGCAGCAAAGCTGCCTGTCGCCTACATTCCTTTAGCTAAGGGAGACTCCTTCTCTTATCTTTTGATGGAAGGTGCCTATGATATAGTTGTTACAGTACTGGTGATTCTGCTTTTTTCATATTATGGACTGAATGGTGTTGGATGGGGATTTTTTTTCACAGCTGTATT
>DMYZ01000269.1:0-2265 GCA_003483565.1 Prevotella sp. | reverse complement strand
TTGAGCCATTATACAGATGTGAGTTTTCGAATCCTAAATTTTGTCAAAAGGAAAAACCATGGTTAAATTTTCAGTTCTTGTAGCAGTTTATAATGCAGAAAAGTATTTGAAGCGGTGTTTGGATTCTCTTAGTCAACAAACATTGAAGGACATTCAGGTCATTTGTGTTGATGATGCTTCAACAGATAACTCCAGCCTTATCCTTAAAGAGCATGCTCGTAGAGATTCCCGTTTTTTTGTATTGTCTCTAGATCAGAATTATGGACCTGGACATGCACGTAATGCTGCAATGCAATATGTGGAAGGGGAGTATGTTTGTTTCGTGGATAGTGATGATTGGTTAGATTGTGAGACACTTGAAAAAGCATATTCTGTTTTTGTGGATTATCCTTGTACAGATTGTGTCCTTTTTGATGTCATATACCATTATGACGATGCTTCCAAAGATTGTCATTATCCGATGGAACCTTTTGACGTAAAAAGTGGCTATGATGCTTTTTGTGATAGCCTCACATGGAAAATACATGGGGTTTATGCCGTTCGTTCTACAATCCAGAAACAGTATCCTTACGATGAGACCTGTAGAATTTATAGTGACGATAATACCACAAGAATACATTATTATGTTTCGAGAGAAGTGCGTCGTACTTCTGGAATTTATTATTATTATCAAAATCCTTCATCAGTAACGCATAGGGCTAGTACAAGTCAATACGATTATCTTATAGCCAATAGGAGTATGAAGTGTCAACTCCTTTCTTTAGGCGTTTCTTTAGATATAATCAATATCTATGAAAATGTGATGTGGCTGAATGTGGTGGACCTTTATATGTTCTATTACCTTCATCGAAGAAAAAATTCTTTAGAGGAAAATCGTTATGGCATGTCTATAATCTATGAGTCGTGGAAAAATATAGAATATAAAAAATTAACTCCCTTGAACCGCTATAAATTCGGTTATAATCCTCTACCAGGTCATTGGAAATTATTTAGGTTGGAGGAAGAGTGCTATTTTTTCCTTAAACGGTTGTTCCGCCGTTGCCATTAGAAAAATAAATGTAGATTGCAATCTATATATTGCAATTTTTTTTAAAAAACTTGATTATTATAAAAATTAGTGGTCTAAGACGGCAATTTTTGATAGATGCACTTGTATAATTGATAATGATTTGTTATATTTGCCACTTGAAACTGTTGGTTTATGACTCTTGTAATTGTTGCCATATTATTGTTGACCTACATTCTCATTGCAACGGAGAGTGTAACGAAGGTAAACAAGGCTGCTGTCGCTATATTTGCGGGAACAGTGGGATGGGTACTTTACATTTGTTATGGTACAGATTTTGTGATGAGCCGTCATCCTCATGAATATATGCATTTTCTGGATGGTATGGTAGCGAACAGTATTGCTGTGAAACAATATATAGCCAGTAATATTTTTTTGAAATATGTCGGGAGAGCTTCAGAAGTAGTCTTGTTCCTGCTTTCGACAATGACAATCGTTGAAATTCTTAATAATAATGGATGTTTCGATTTTATATCACAGTTGTTGAAGACTAAAAATAGCAGGCGGATGTTGTGGATGCTTTCTATAGTAACCTTTATATTGTCTGCAAATTTGGATAATTTGACTACGACAGTAATGATGCTTATTATTATGCATAAGGTTATTCCAAGTCGCAGACAGCGGATGATATATGGTTCAGCTATACTTCTGGCAGCTAATTGCGGTGGTGTTCTTACAGTTATCGGAGATCCAGCTGGTCTGGTTCTATGGAATATGGGTGCTGTTACGCCTACTAACTATTCTTTGGCTGTATTTGTTCCGTGTCTTATAGCATGGATAATCCCTACTTGGTGGCTGGGTTTTAGTTTGCCTGATCATGTTGAAACAGAATGGATTGTTATGCCTTTCAGAGGTGACGATACCAATTTGAATGTATGGCAACGTTTGTTAATGCTTTTTGTGGGGATCGGTGGGTTGTGGTTTATCCCGACTTTTCATAATATCACCAAACTCAGTCCCTTTTTAGGAGCATTGTGTGTACTGTCCGTTCTGTGGGTGGTCAATGAAATCTTTAACCGGAAATTGATGAATGTAGATGAAATGATGCAACGTAGAATGCCACGGGTCTTGCAATATGGAGTTATTCAAATGGTCTTTTTTGTTATGGGAATGATGTTGGCTTTGGGAGTGGTCAAAGAAACAGGTGCATTGGATCAGTTTGCATCTTTTCTCAATAAGACCGTGGGTAATGTATGGGT
>DMYZ01000271.1 GCA_003483565.1 Prevotella sp. | reverse complement strand
ACCTCATTAGCAGCAGCAACAACTATTGAAGCTGCCAATGCACTTATTACAAAAATGCAGGATGGCTATGAGAAATGCTCTATCGAAAACGCTGACGCAGAAGACTTTATAACACAAGCAAACGCTATGTTAACGAAACTGGCTCTTCCTTCTAATGTTGATGAGGCTTCTGACGAAAACCCTATTGACCTGACAAACGCTATCAAAAATCCAGGTTATTGGGTAGACGGAACCAACTCTATTGCTAACTGGACATCAAACCCGACTCCTAACTTTGGCAATGACGACACGCAGAAGGCTGCACAGCTCATTGAATTCTACAACAAGACTTTCGATATTTCTCAAGATATTGCAGGTTTACCTGAAGGAACCTATACTGTAGGCGTACATGCATTCTATCGTTTTGGTTCAGCTTCTGACGATTATGATAAGTGGAAAGCTGGTGATGAAGGGAATACACTTCTCTATGTTACAACAAATAACACTACTTATTCTAAACCTGTTGCGTTGCTAGCTTCTGAAGCTGGTGATGACCACGGTTATTCTGGTACGACAAGCTATACGAAAGATGGTAAAACCTATGTAGTACCTAATGATATGGTTTCTGCCAACGAATATTTCCAGAATGAAGGTACCAAATATAAAAATGAACTTACCGTTAAAGTGGGTGCTGATGGAAATCTTCTTATAGGCGTGAAAAAGGATACTAATGTTGCAAATGACTGGGTAATCCTTGATACTTGGACTCTAACTTATTACGGAAAGAACAGTACTAAGACTGGGATTGAAAATATTAATTCTGAAGCAGCTCCTGTTAAATTTGAATACTTTAATATCAATGGTATTAAAACTACAGGTTTACATCATGGACTGAATATTATTAAAATTTACAAAAATGACGGTTCTATTTCCATAAAGAAAGTCATCGTTAAATAATATTTTCTTTTTATATAATCTTCCTTCCTCCTTTAAGAAGGAAGGAAGATTTTTTAAAACTCTGGTTATCATAGTTTGCTAGACGAGAAATGCTTATATATAAGAAAAGACATCAGACAGCTAATATTGTCAACTAAATTAAGTCAATAATAGCTATCTGTCATAGAGCAACAATGTAAAACAGACAGAAGGAACTAAGCTAATTAATAATAATAACTAACTATTACTTATGTATTATAGAAGAATCAGACATTGGATCAAATCGTCAGGAATAATATTAGGAATGATACTAAGCATAGTATCATTTCAATCCTGTAGTGATGACATTCTAACAGGGCAACCATCATGGCTAGGGAACTCTATTTATGAAGAACTTGAGAATGAAGGAAATTATACCACAACACTAAAGTTAATTGATGATTTGGGGCAAAAAGATGTTTTAAGCCAAACTGGATCCAAAACATTATTTGTTGCTGATGATGACGCTTTTGCAAAATGGTTTCAAACAAACAGCTGGGGAATACATAGTTATGACAAACTGTCAACCGCACAAAAGAAAATTCTGTTTAACAGTTCTATGATCAACAATGCATACTTGATTGAATTACTTTCTAATGTCAATGGTACCCCACCAGAGATGGGACAATGTATGCGACGCTCTACGGCAGCAAGTATTTATGACTCTGTAGCCGTAGTTTATCCTAGCCAAATGCCGGGCACAGCTGCATGGAGTAGATTCAAAAATGCGAAAAGAAGTATACGTATTTTCAAAGACGCCACTACGGCTCCAATGATTCATTTCCTACCGGCTTACATGAATTACAACAAGATTACAGATGAAGACCTTTCCATCCTTACCAACGGGCAGGCGACTTCAACTAGTGAAGCTTGGGTCAACGGCGAGAAGGTCATTGACCGCGACATTACCTGCAAGAACGGATATATCCAAAAAGTTGAGAATGTCGTCCAGGCAGCACCAAATATGGCACAGATTCTTCGAGATCATCCAATTATGTCAGGATGGTCCACCCTGATAGACAGATTTTCTGCACCTTATTATAACGCATCCGGATCAAAAGAATTCAACCGTCTCTACAATTCTAATGACTCTGTATATACACTCCGCTACTATAGTGATGTATCTGCAGGGGGAAATGCTTTAACTAAAGATCCTGACGGGAATACGGTTTCCGCAACTTTGGCTTTTGATCCTGGCTGGAACCAATATATGTATACAAACACGATGGGGAAAGACCTGCACTATGATTGCGGTGCTATGATTGTTCCTACTAATGCTGCTCTCAATGAATGGTGGAATAATGGTGGCGGCAAAGTCTTAAAAGATGTTTACGCATCATGGTCGGCCGTACCAGATCTTGTGATATCAAAATTACTCAACGTAAATATGTTAGGTACATTTTCCGAAAGTGTCCCTTCAAAATTCAGTTCTATAATGAATGATGCCAAAGTAGAACTTGGCATCAACAAAAGTAATGTAGATAGCTGTTTCATGGGATGCAATGGTGTGGTCTATCTTGTAAACAAGGTGTTTACACCAAGTGCCTATGCCAGTGTATCTTTCCCAGCCTTAATCCATCAGGATGTACTGAGTGTTATTTATTGGGCTATCGATAATTTGGAATTTACACCATATCTGAATTCTATGGATTCTTACTATAGTTTGATACTCCCTACGAATACAGCTATGCTCTACTATGTAGATCCATGCTATTTCGGAGAAACCAGACAGACAATGCTAGAATTCTATTATGATGAAGATGAAAAGACTGTAAAAGCCAATAGATATTACTGTACAATTGAAAATGGCAAAGTTATACCTGGTGACTTGATTCAGAAAGATATAGCTTCCAATATCGTATCTAACAGATTAACTGACTTGATGAATCAACTTATTATTGTAGGCAATGTTGAAGACGGACATACTTATTACAAGAGTAAAGGTGGAACACTTATAAAAGTATCCAATGCAGGAGTAGCAGGATCCATGAATATTGCTGGAGGATGGCAAATTGAAAATGGTTCAGATCTCACAGTAAACAAGATCTATGACGAATCTAAAAACGGTAATGGCAAGTCATATGAAATAAACGATCAAATGCCTATTGGAGCAGAAAAAAGTGTTTATGAAATTTTAAAGAACAACTCTGAGTTCAGTGAATTTTATAATTTACTTAATGGCGGCGACCCAGATTCTGCTTCACAAAACATGCTTATCAATACATCAGGAAAGTATACTTGTGTAAATAGCAAGAACAATTATAACATGCGCTTATTTGATACTTATAACTATACGGTATATGTACCGACAAACGCTTCCATCAAAGCTCTTGAGAACGATGGATATCTTCCTACATGGGATGATTTCGACAAAGAATATGAAATTGCTAATGATGAAAGTAACAGCAACCAAGTACGCACGGAAGCCAAGGCTGCATGCCAAGTCATAAAAAAACGTATTGAAGCCTTTGTACGCTATCATATTCAGGATAATTCGGTACTCATTGGCGGAGCCCCTGAAACAGATGCCAATGGCAATGAGATTACCAGCAACAATTATGAAAGTATGATGGTAAATCCATCCAATGGACGATTCTATCCTTTAGGCGTCAGTTGGTCTAATTCTGCCATGACCGTAAAAGATGTAATAGGTAATGTTAGGCACGTAATAAAAAATCCCGGTACATACAACCAAATATGTCGTGAATATTGGTTTTCTGGTTCAGGAGCTTCTCGCACTATCTATACGACTTCTGATGCTGTAATACAACAGATTGACGGACCTCTATACTATTCAAGTACAGAAAGAACAACATGGAAAAGCCTAGTAAGAAAAATATCAAGAAGTAGAAGAATATGAAAAACAAGATAAACATAGAAAAGCGCATCTTGCTCATGGCGCTAACGTTGCTATGCAGTATGTCTTTATTTGCACAAATCAACAGCGTACATGGAACAGTTAGCGATAATCTGGAGCCGATCATTGGAGGTACTGTCTGCGAAATGGATGCCACCGGCCGTATCGTTGAATCTACGGTAACCGACTTGAATGGAAATTTTACGATGAAGATTCACAGCATGAAGGATAATCTTAGATTCAGTTATGTTGGTATGGCTCCTCAACTTGTAAAAATAGACAAAAATATATATAATATTATTCTGAGATCGAATACTGATCTAAAAGGAGTAACCATCACAGCAAAGAGGATTCATGCCGGGAACGGGCTCCCAATTCCTGAACGTGAGATTTCCTATGCCACACAATCCCTTTCTGGTAAAGAATTCCAAGGACTTGGAATTACCAGTGTAGACGAAGCATTGCAAGGTCGTATCGCAGGACTTGACATTATCGGCAACTCCGGCGACTTGGGATCAGGATCTACAATGCGTCTGCGTGGAGTTTCATCACTTTCTTCTTTAACCGATTCCAATCCACTGATCGTTGTTGATGGTAATATCAGAAGTGTAGACCTGTCTGATGTTGATCTTGCTTCTGCTAATAATGAGAAATTCGCAGAGTTGCTGAATATCAATCCTGAAGATATTGCTAACATCAATGTACTGAAAGATGCTGCAGCAACGGCTATTTATGGCAGCCAAGGCGGATCTGGAGTAATTGAAATAACAACGAAACGTGGTTCCCAAGGAAAACCGAGAGTATCCTATACCTTAAAGCTTACAGGAACACACCAGCCAGAAGGATATAAAATGCTTAATGGAGATGACTATACAATGTTGTTAAAAGAAAGCTACTTTAATCCGACACAAAATGATAATGCCAGCAACATTCCTGAACTGAATTATGATCCTACTTTTTCAGAATATGAACAATACAATAATAATACAGACTGGCGTAAAGCTGTTATACAGAATGGATTGAGACAAAACCATTACATATCTGTAACCGGTGGTGGTGAGAAACTTGCTTTCCGTATTGGTGCAGGCTATGATCATGAAACGGGTACCATAATTGCCCAAAAAATGAATAGACTAACAACTCGCATGGCACTTGACTATGACATCAGTGAGAGAATCCGCGTATCTACCAATTTCTCTCTGACTTATACAAAGAACGATATGAATAGTGATGATCTCCTAGCCATTGCATTGAAGAAAATGCCTAATATGAGTATCTATGAACAAAATCCAGCAACAGGAGGAAACACAACAACTTATTACGAAATGCTGCAAAATGCATCTTCCGTTTTTAACAATGACCAAAAAACTTATGTGAACCCTGTAGCAAGTGCATACTTGGCAAAGAATCAACGCAGTACTTATGATATAGATCCTGAAGCCATTATTAATTATAAACTTCTTGGACTAGATGACCAACACTGGCAATTAAACTGGCGTGGAAGTGTATACCTCAGTATATTCAACCAATATAATGATTCCTTCTATCCTGCAGAATTAAGGACTGTAAGTTGGAGCAATGGAGTCAATACTTCTGCATCAAGCAGTTCAAAGAGTTTTGCATTCAATACAAAGCAAGCCCTTACCTTAATACCTGCATTCAAGAATAAAGACCACTCTTTAATGTTTTTAGGCCGCTTTGAATTAAATTCAAGTACAGCAAGTAGTCAAAACACCAATGGAAAATTACTTCCTTCAGGAGGTATTACAAGTCCTGACGCTGGAGGCTTGATAACAGGACTTGGTTCTTCTTTCAGCCAGGGACGATCTATGTATTTTACATTTTCTTCCCACTATGCCTATAAAAGCCGTTATATGGCTGATTTCTCCATGCGAGCTGATGGTACTACCAAATTCGGTCCCGGTCATCGTTGGGGAACATTTCCTGCTATATCACTTCGTTGGAATCTAAGTGATGAGGCTTTTATGAAATCAACCAGAAAATGGTTGTCTATGCTCTCTATCCGTCCAAGTTGGGGACGTGTAGGATCCCAGCCAAACACGGATTATTTATATACCAGCAAATATGCGTCAGGAAGCCAGTATATAGATGCATCATCAATGTATCCCGTGAACATTCGCCTGACCAACTTACAATGGCAGCTTGTTTCAAGTTATAATTTAGGCTTCGATATAGGCCTTTTAAATGATAAGATTACAATGGCTCTTGAGTTTTACAACTCTAAAACGACAAACATGCTGATGAGTAATTTCCGTATTCCATCCAACTCTGGATTTTCAACCCTTCCATATAAAAATGATGGAGCGATGAGAAATATAGGTTGGGAATTCAGACTAAACACCAACAAACTCGTACAAGCAGGTAAATTCAGCATGGATGTAAATATTAATCTAGGAAACAACAGAAATGAAATTCTTTCTATGGATGAGAATATTTTAAATTCTCTTAATTCTACTTATAACTATGCAAATGCTGAATATCTGCGCCGTGTTCAATTGCATAATCCATTTGGCGCCATCTATGGATTTCGTTATAAGGGCGTGTATCAATATAATTACGATACCTACGCAAACATGAATGATGAAGAGCGAGCCACATTCGAAAAGGCAGGGAAGACAGCTCCGGTAGCAAGAGATTCTAAGGGTCATGTCATCTTGGGTTCTGATGGAAGTCCAGTCCGCATGATGTATAATTACACCAATGATGGGACAGGGAAAAACTATAAGTTCTGTGGCGGAGATGCTATTTATGAAGATGTCAACCACGATGGCAATATCAATGCTCTTGATATCGTATACTTGGGAAGTTCACTTCCAAAATTGACAGGTGGTTTCGGGCTTTCCTTTAACTATAAAGACTGGCACCTTAATACCCAGTTTACCTATCGTGTCGGTAATAAGATAATTAATATGGCCCGCCTGAACGCAGAGGCTATGACAACTAATGATAACCAAAGTCAAGCAGTAAACTTTCGTTGGCGAAAAGAAGGCGATATAACAACAATTCCAAGAGCAATGTATGGAAGCACTTCGAACTATAACACCCTTATCAGTGATCGGTTTGTTGAAGACGGTTCTTATTTACGTATGAGCTATGCACAATTATCTTATAGAATTCCATCAAAGAAATTCCTTAGAAGTCTGGGATTGGGCAATATCAGTTTTTATGCAAGTGCCAACAATCTTTTTGTTCTGACAAAATACAGTGGTGTAGATCCAGACATTAGTCAGAGTGGTTACGATCCAGCTATTGACAATGCACAAACGCCACGTTCACGTTCTTATACCTTTGGTTTAACTGTTGATTTCTAACAGAACATTCTAAAACGAATATAATGAATACTTTTATGAAACATAATAAAAAACTGATAGAGACAATAATGTTGTCAACCATCACTTTTGTTCTGGTTATGCTCACAAGCTGTAGCGATTTTCTGCAAGTTAAACCTCAGAACGAAATTATACTGGATGACTTCTGGAATGAGAAAGAAGATGTTGATGAAATCGTTACAGGATGCTATACTCAATTGCAATCACAGGCTGTAATACAAAGAATGATGATTTGGGGGGAATTCCGCAGTGACAATGTGACAAGCGGACTTAATATTTCCGACGATGCTAATCTCGAAAATATATTCAGTGAAAATATCAATGCATC
>DMYZ01000135.1 GCA_003483565.1 Prevotella sp. | reverse complement strand
GCCATCTGATAAGCATAATCCTGAGGTGCTTCCTTTTCTTCCAGAATTTTATTCTCATTATTAGAGAAGTTAAGCCCTATATTATATCTGATATCATTGCCGATACGATCATTCCAGGAAATGGAGAGTTCATATCCCCAGCTCTTTACCTTACCTAAATTGGCTGCAGGAAGGGTAAATCCTATTAGGTCCGGAGCAGTCTGGTCATATAACAAGATATGATCACGATGCTCGACATAGTAATCAAGAGTTGTTCCCAGTCTATCCTTGAAAAAGCGCAAATCAATACCATAGTTTTGTTTGTGTGCTTTTTCCCAGGTTACATTCGGATTATTACGAGAAGCCTCATAAGCTGCATTCTGGATAGCCCCACTCGTACCAAAGTCGTATGCATAACCGCCCCTATTCAACAAGGAACTGTTATTTACATAATAAGGATCAGGCAGATACATAAAGCGTTTTCCACCTATCTTGTCATTACCTACAACACCATAGGTAACACGAAGTTTACCAAAAGAGACGATCTTTGTAATCGGTTTGAGCCAAGGTTCATCTGTGAATACCCAGCCAATACTGACTGCAGGAAATTTACCGAAACGCCTGTTCTTGGCGAAATTTTCCGAACCGTTATAACCAAAATCAAACTCGGCCATATAGCGATTGTTCCAGTCGTAAGCCAGACGTCCTACCAATCCCACATAGCCTGTCGGAATAGAAGAAAAAGAACCTGGGTAATAAGTCTTGCTTTGATTATAAAGGAGTAAGGCACCGATATGATTGAGTCCGAAATTATGATCATAATTGATACTGGCATCCATATACCAGTTACGACCTTTGCCATACGTCTCAGAATAACTCATCACATCCAGTGACCCATTCATCTTATACGCAATATTCTGTGTCCCGTCAGTATTTGTGGTAACAACAGGGGTATAAGTTGGCAAGCCTTGAGTACAATCTTTAGTAGAGGAGAATGAACTGTTATAGGATCCCTTCAATTTGAAAGAGAGTCCTTTAGTGATAAAATCGAGTTTTTGATTCAAGATCATATCAACAGACAGGGTATTGACACTTTCCTTGTCATAACCGACTCCGTAATAGTTGGAGCCTGTGGCCCCCTGAAAGGGCAACCAACTTGAAGTTCCGTCAAAAACGACATATTTGCCATCGATGATACCTGGACTGGAGAATGGAGTAGCATAATAAAGATTTTTGAAGAATCCGGTAGGCCCCTGAGAGCCGCGAGGATTACGCTTATTGCTTACAATACCGCTCAAGTTCATTGACAGAGTTGTTGAGGAAGTAACATCCAAATCCAAATTGGCACGATAGTTAAAACGCTGATAACTGTAGTTGTTATCGTATGGCTGTGTCAGTTTGTTAAACATACCATCCTGTGTAAAGGCTCCAACGGAAACAAAGTAGCGGGCGGTTTTCGTACCACCGGAAATATTCATGTTATGCTGGGTTTGAAGTGAGGTCTTGTCCAGAATAAAATCAACCCAGTTCAGATCAGGATAAAGAATAGGATTACTGTGCGTCTTGAAAGCATTGATGACTGCATCAGAAAAAATCGGAGTAAAAGTCGGATTTGTTGCTGTAGGCGTAAAGTCATATAAATCTCGCATATTGCGGAAAGTAGCATACTCGTATGAATTAGCCAACTTCAATGGCTTTGACGGAGCAACGACACTCCAGTTGGTTGAGAAAGAAACCTTAGCCTTGCCTTCCTTACCGCGCTTAGTCGTTACCAGGATGACACCATTTGCACCACGTACACCATAGACAGCTGTAGCAGAAGCATCTTTCAAAACCGTAATGCTTTCAATATCATTCGGGTTAAGATCATTGAAAGAACGCTCTACACCATCTACTTCCAGCAAGGGGGACTGACCAGATGAATTGAAAGTTCCTTTACCACGGATATATATGGTGGCGGCATCAGAACCTGGTTCGCCACTCACCTGTACAGAAGAAAGACCGGTTACGGCACCGGCAAGCATATTGTTGATGGATCCCGTAGGGGTCTCCGCCAGTTGCGATCCCGAAACGCTGGAGACTGCACCTGTAACGGTGACCTTCTTCTGAACGCCATAACCTACCACCTGAACTTCTTGTATCTGATTGACATCAGAAGACAGGGAGATACGCATTCCGCCGACCTTAGCTATAAAGTTTTTAGGTTTGAAACCAATATAGGATACGGAGAGTTTGGCACCGGGATTGGCTGATACATGAAAAGCACCATCCAAATCGGTTACTGCAAGAGCTTTTCCGCTCACAGAAATAGTAGCACCGATAACCGGATCACCATGGTCATCGACAACTGTACCTGTAATCTGATGCTGTACTTGCGCATATACTGAATTACTACACATAAAACAGCATACAAATACAAAACAAGCCACCAGTACAGGAAAATAGAAATTGAATCTACTTCTTGAATTCATAGACTTACTGATTTTTTATTAATCAAAATTATTATACGATTCACTTTAATTATCGCTCAATGTGTCTCTTGCCAGAAGATCAATCAGAATTTGTTTTAGCCTGATCTCCGGTTTGATTTCAGCTTTCAAGAGTCTCCAAAAATTCAGTTTGTTTAAATTTCGGAGTGCAAAGATAATCAAAAATTAGCGTTTAGAAAGTTTTTTTAAGCAAGTAGTTGTCCAGAGGGTTCTTGACCTCTGTTATATCTGATAAAATCTATCCTTCCCTAAAATGAATGCTTGTATTTCCAAACATAACGCAATTATATCGCCACCAGACATTCATTTTATT
>DMYZ01000128.1 GCA_003483565.1 Prevotella sp. | reverse complement strand
TTCCGACTGTAGGTGCCAGTGAACCAGCTTTGTCTGGTGCTGTATACGCTACAGCTAAGGGTAAGTTCTCTGATCATCCTGTCAAGGGACAGGCTGGTGTCTATCTCTTTCAGGTTCTTAATAAAACAGAGCGTCCTGTGAAGTTTGATGAGAGGGCCGAAGAGCGGAAAGTCAGCCAGAAGTATTTGCAGTATGCCAGCAACTTCATGAATGAGCTTTACCTTAATGCAAATGTTGTGGATGATCGTTATTTGTTCTTTTAATAAAGAAAGAATATATATAAGATATTGAGAAAATCCTCCGATGTTCCAAGCATCGGAGGATTTTTTTGTATCTTTGCAGAATAAAAGAAAAATATGAAAGCAGTTAGACCAAAGAAAAATCTCGGTCAGCATTTCCTGACTGATCTCGGGATAGCCAGACGTATTGCCGATACTGTTGATTCTTATCCTGATATACCGATTTTGGAGGTTGGTCCTGGGATGGGAGTGCTTACTCAATATTTGGTACAGAAGTTACGTAAAGTAAAAGTTGTTGAGATAGATTCAGAGTCTGTAGCTTATCTTCATCAGAATTTTCCGTTGATGCGTGAGGATATTATCGGCGAGGATTTCCTTCGTATGGATTTGTCAAAAGTTTTTAACGGGCAGCCTTTTGTCTTGACTGGCAATTATCCTTATGATATTTCTTCTCAGATATTCTTTAAGATGCTTGATAATAAGGATATGATACCTTGTTGTACTGGCATGATTCAGAGGGAAGTGGCATTACGTATGGCTTCAGCTCCAGGCAGCAAGGCTTTTGGTATTCTTTCAGTACTCACGCAGGCATGGTACGATGTGGAGTATCTTTTTACGGTTGACGAAGATGTGTTCAATCCCCCTCCAAAGGTGAAGAGTGCTGTTATCCGAATGACTCGAAACAATGTTACTGATCTTGGATGTGATGAAAAGCTTTTCAAGCGTCTGGTCAAGACTGTTTTCAACCAGCGCAGGAAAATGCTTCGTGTAAGTATAAAACAGATGTTCCCAGGAGTAAAAGCCAGTGAGGAATATATGACAGGAGAAATGATGACGATGCGTCCGGAACAGTTGAGTATCCGGCAATTTGTAGAATTAACTAATCTTACGGAGACAGAGTTGAAAAAGATTGGTTTTATTCAGGAAAATCTTTAAGATGGAAAGTAAGTCACAGAAATATAATTGTATGTTAAAGCAGGCTGTTGCTTTAATGGAAGGGGAGAATAATTTAGTGTCTGTTCTTTCCAATATCAGTGCTTTGCTCCATGATTCTTTTCCGGAAAATTTCTGGTGGGCAGGTTTTTATTTCGTAAAGAATGATGAACTTATTCTGGGTCCTTTTCAGGGACCCGTCGCCTGTACACATATCAAGATCGGCAGAGGAGTATGCGGAACTGCCTGGAAGGAAAAAAGGACGATTCTTGTCGCAGACGTAGAACAGTTTCCAGGACACATTGCCTGTAGTACCCTTTCTCGCAGCGAGATTGTCGTTCCTGTCTATGTTGCTGATAAGGTATGGGGAGTAATAGATATTGACAGTACTCAACGGAGTGCTTTTGATGGAAAAGACCAGGCCGGACTAGAATCTTTGGCTGTAGTGCTGTCAGAAAAAATAAAGAGTATTCCTAATTTTTAAAATGAAAATGTTGCGGATAAAAGCAAGAAAAACTTGCTTGTCTGCGAATTAATATCTATTTTTGTATCATTGAATTCAATTATAATATTATGATAGACGTAAAACAGACATTGAAGGATGCTGAAGGCAAAATGCAGAAGGCATCACGCTTTTTGGAAGAAGAGTTGGCACGTATCCGTGCCGGGCGTGCTAATGCAGCTATTCTTGATGGTGTAAGAGTAGAGTCCTATGGACAGGCCCTTCCTCTTAATCAGGTGGCTAATATTCAGATACCGGATGCCCGTACAATTACTATACGCCCTTGGGATCGCAAACAGATCAAGGATATAGAAAAAGGTGTTATGGATTCTGATGTCGGTATCACTCCTGAAAATAATGGTGAAATGGTTATTCTGCGACTCCCACAGCCTACAGAGGAGCGTCGTAAGGAGCTTGTAAAACAGTGTAATAAAATCGGTGAGCAGACAAAAGTGCAGATCCGCTCTATTCGTGCTGAGGTTAAGGATAAACTGAAGAAGGGTATCAAGGACGGTTTGTCTGAAGATCAGGAAAAAGATTCTGAGGATATATTGCAGAAGAACCATGACAGGTATATCAAAGACGTTGACGCTATTCTCGCAGCTAAGCAAAAAGAAATTATGACAGTGTAATTTAAAGTATAGTGAGAGGACTCGTTATCAAAAATACCGGTAGCTGGTATACTGTAAAAACAGATGAAGGCAAGGTTATTGAGAGTAAGGTAAAGGGGAATTTCCGCTTGAAGGGTATCCGCTCTACTAACCCTGTTGCTGTAGGTGACAGGGTTGCAATTGCTACCAATCAAGAAGGGACAGCTTTTATCACAGAGATTGAAGACCGTAAAAATTATATCGTCCGTAAATCACCTAATCTTTCTAAACAGAGCCAGATTCTGGCAGCTAACCTTGATCAGACTTTTTTGTTGGTTACCGTAAATCATCCCCAGACTTCAACCACTTTTATTGATAGGTTCCTTGCAGGTGCAGAGGCTTATCGTGTTCCTGTTGTGTTGATTTTCAACAAGCATGATGTGCTTGATGACGATGAACTTCACTATGAACAGATGATGGTAAATCTTTATGAAACGATAGGGTATGTATGCAAAGAAATTTGTGCAACAACGGGTGAAGGGATGGAAGAATTGATGCCTTTGTTGAAAGATAAGATAACTCTTTTTAGTGGTAACAGTGGAGTTGGCAAGTCAACGCTTATTAACCAGCTTCTGCCTGGTGTTCATTTGAAAACCGGTGAATTGAGTGATGCCCATGATACAGGCATGCATACTACTACTTTCAGTGAAATGCTGGATGTTCCTGGTGGCGGTTATCTTATCGATACTCCTGGAATTAAAGGATTTGGCACTTTTGATATTGAGCCAGAGGAATTAACCAGTTATTTTAGAGATATTTTTCATTTTTCCAAGCAATGTAAGTTCTCTAACTGTACTCATACTCATGAGCCGGGATGTGCTGTCCGCAGGGCTGTTGAGGATCATTATATTGCAGAGAGCCGATACCAGTCTTATCTCTCCATGTTAGAAGATAAAAATGAAAATAAATATAGAGAGGCTTTTTAGCCTTTTCTTTCTAAGCTTATAAAATATAGTGCATATTGTAGTAGCAGGAAATATTGGCAGTGGCAAGACAACATTGACAAATCTTTTGGCACGGCATTATGGTTGGATTCCTCGTTTTGAACCTGTAGAAAACAATCCATATCTTGACGATTATTATAAAGATATCAACCGATGGTCGTTTAATGTAGAAGTCTTTTTCCTTAAGCAGCGTTTTCGTGACATGCTTGAAATATCCCATACGAAGAAGACTGTCATTCAGGATCGTAGTATTTATGAAGGAGTATACGTCTTTACAGCTAATAACAAAGCGATGGGAAATTTGAGTGACCGTGATTTTAACACCTACATGGATCTCTTTGATTCGATGATGATGATAGTCCGTCCACCCCAACTCATGATTTATCTTCGTTCGTCCGTACCTCATCTTGTCAATAATATAGAAAGGCGGGGGCGTAAATGTGAGGAGTCTATGTCGATAGAGTATCTTCAAAATGTAAATGGTCGATATGATGATTTCATTTTTCATCAATATACAGGTGATGTATTAGTTATTGATGTCGATCATATAGATTTTCTTCATAATCCGAAGGATCTTGGTGACATCATAGACAAAATAGATGCCCGTCTTTACGGATTTTTTCAAAATTCTAAATAAACAATAAAATACTATTATGCATATTGCAATAGCTGGTAATATTGGAAGCGGAAAAACTACTCTTACCAAGATGCTTGCCAAACGCTTTGGATGGAGTGCTCATTTTGAACCGGTTGATAACAATCCTTATCTTGATGATTTCTATCATGATATGAAGCGCTGGTCTTTTAACTTGCAGGTTTATTTCCTTAATCAGCGTTTTAAGGACGTTGTTGAAATATCAAAGTCAGAAAAGACTATTATACAGGATCGTACTATTTTCGAGGATGCTCGTATCTTTGCCCCGAATCTTCATGATATGGGAATGATGAGTGATCGTGATTTTGACAATTACAGTGATCTCTTTGATCTTATGATTTCTTTGGTCAGGCTGCCTGACCTGATGATTTATATTAAGAGTAGTATACCTACTCTTATTGATCATATTGAAAAGCGTGGCCGTGATTTTGAACAGACTATACGTATCGATTACCTTAAAGGACTTAATCATCGTTATGAAGATTTTATTAAGGAATACAAGGGTCGTCTGCTTATTATTGACGGTGATCATACGGATTTTCAGAATGATGCCAGAGTTTTTGATCAAATAGCTGATAGCATAGACAGCGAACTTTATGGTCTTTTCTCATCGAATAAAAAATAAGGGAACAAGAAGGGTATACTATCCCCCAAAAATTGGACAGGTGCAAAAGTTAAAAAATATTTTATATCTTTGCACCATATAAAAGAAAGGGTTTAGAATGGGACGAAAGAGTAAGTTTGATGCCTCCTTTAAGGCTAAGGTAGCCTTGGAGGCCATTAAGGAACAAAAGACTTTGACCGAGTTAGCTAAGGAGTTTGAGGTCTCTCCGGTAAAGATTACAGCTTGGAAACAGGAATTTCTAGCTAATGCCAGTGCGGCATTTGTCAGTCCGGATACTTCACGTGAGAAAGAGTTCAGCCATCTCAAGGCTGAAAAGGACCGCCTCTTGAAAAAAGTAGGTGAATTAACCATAGAGAATGATTTTTTTGCGAGTGCCTGCGAGGATGCCGGACTAAAGGTCAGATAGCCGGACTTTGCAGGAAGCTTCCCAAGGGGATAAGCATCCATCATTTCTGCAAGAAGATGGATGTATCCCGCAGCAGCTACTATT
>DMYZ01000085.1 GCA_003483565.1 Prevotella sp. | reverse complement strand
GCGTTTTTTAAGTTTAGATCCATACGATTTACGTCTTAGATTTATTAAATGTTATAAGATTTAATGCAAAATTAGGCAAAATTAAAGCAAAAGAATAATACTATTTTATCAAAGACATACTGTTTTTTGCTAAAATTTCGATTTTTAACATTTTCATCATTAGAATTATAAAACAAAGTCGTTTTTTAGTGTATTTTAGCTAATTATCGATAAAATGTTCATTATATTAACTTTTTACCGATAATTTATAATTCTATTTTATCTTTAAAATGCTTGTTTTCCCATTTGGAAGAGTAACAGAAAAGACCACTATTTGCTTTTTAGTTGTACTATTTACACCACGCAATATAACTTGAGCATTGCCCATAAAAGAGACAACCTCACCATGCTGTTTATCCTTACCCTGTGGACGCTCCACAGCTTTAAATCCAGGATCACCATTACCCCAGCCTAAAAGCTCTGCATTTCCAGTAACAGCAAGCTTTAGGTCTTCACAGGCATCAGGAACGTAACGTCCATGACTATCCTGCAGAGTAATATCTACGACTATAATATCCTGCCCATCAGAACGAAGGGTATTTTTGCTTGCTACGAATTTGGCCTGTACAGCTGCACCGGTCGTCTCAGACGAAATTGTCACCCATTTTTTTCCATCTTTATAGCCGACAGCCCGTAACACTCCCGGATGATAGATAGTATTCCATACGAGATGTCCGTCTTTAGGCATCATTTTACGACCCAAAGACTTCCCATCCTGGAAGAGTTCTACCTCATCAGCATTGGAATAAGCCCAAACTTCCACTTTTTTACCTTCCATGCCTTTCAGATTCCAATGCGGGAAAATATGAAGTACCGGTTTCTCGGTCCACGCGGCTTTTAAATAATAGGCCTCATCCTTTGGGAATCCACAATAATCAAGAATACCAAACTGACTACCTGTTGCCGGCCACTTCATGGGATTCGGTTCGCCACGATAATCAAATCCTGTCCAATAGAAAAGTCCTCCGGCATAAGTATTATCACGATAGAATTTCCACCCACGCTCAATCACATTTTTCTCACTATGAGACAGCTTTTCACCGTTCATGTTAATACTTTCCATCCAGCCTTTGGTCGAATCCGTAACATAAACATTCCTTGTACCACACCCACTAGTCTCTTCCGTTCCAACGACAAACCAATCCGGATAGAGTTGATGGCGATGATTAACATCATTTTGGACAATATAGTTATATCCATGAATATCTACCTGTTTAGTCAGCCCAAAGCCACCACTATTAGCATAAGTAAACTTTCGTGACGGATCATACTTGCGGGCAAAATCGATCATTGTCCGAGCAATCTTCTCTCCTTTTACCTGACTTTCTATCCACCACTCTTCATTCCCGATACTCCACAGAAACACCGAAGGATGGTTACGGTCTCGTTCTATCATACGCCGCAAGAGATCCAAATGTTCCTTATTGGTACCCATCAGGCGGTTTTCATCAATAACCAACATCCCCAATGAATCACAGACATCAAGCATTGCCGGAGTAGCCGGATTATGTGAGCAACGTATACTGTTCATGCCCATCTCCTTAAGTTTCTTTACCTTATATATCCAAAGTTCATCGGGCACCCCCACACCAACACCAGCATGATCAAGATGCAAATCTGCGCCCTTGAGTTTTATAGGTATACCATTAAGAAGCAAACCTTTATGAACATCATAAATAAAAGTACGGAGCCCAATTTTAGTCTCCATCTCATCTTTATCATCCTCTAGTGAGGTCCGCAAAGTATAAAGATATGGATCATCCGGAGTCCATAAATGTGGATGAAGCGGCAACAATATATTTTTACCTTTGGCTACAACCTTGCCGTCTTTATCATAAAGAGTATTGCTATAAGCATCCGTAGCTTCAACCTGGACATTCAGACTATCATGATCATAAACAGCAAATACATCTTTTATATAATGATCGGCATCATGCTTGACAAGCCAGACATCACGATAGATGCCCCCACCCTCATAATACCATCCCTCCTCTGTAGAAGCATCACACCGTACCGTGATAATATTGTCTCCACCGTAATTGAGGTACTCTGATAAATTATAGGTCTGCGTAGCATATCCGCTGATTTCATGCCCTAGATAAAAACCATTGCAGAAAACCTGTGCATTACGAAACACACCATCTAATTGGATACTAACAGCTTTTCCCTCATCTGATTTAGGGATAGAAAAATGATGGCGATACCAACCGACGGAATTCTCAGGATATTTCCATCCCACCTCTTTATAACCATGCGAGTGACTTGCCCCACTGCTGAACGGAAGATCAACAACCCAGTCAAAAGGTAAGTTAACATGTTCCCATGCAGAATCATTGAACTCCGTACTGGCAGGTCCCTGATTCTGGCCTATGGCCTTAGAATAATAGGTAAAATATTCCGTACCACTGGTAAAATCCTTCAACATTGAAGAAGCATTGCCCAAATGGAAAGTCCAATCATTGTTCATAAGTATCTTCTCCCGTTGGGCATACCCCGTACCTACAACAAAAATACAACAAAGCGTAACAATAAAGTTTTTCATATTTTTCATGATTTATAGATCGTTACTCACGAATTATTAATTTACGATGTTCACCAGACTTCAATACAAATGAGAGTTTATGATTACCATTATAACAAACTGTAGCCTTTCCTCCCTTTCTGCTGGTAATAAGCGCATCAACGATTTTTCCCTTTTTCCATCGCATAGAGACTTCAAAGCCACCACGGGCACAAAGGCCTGACACTTCACCCGTCTGCCAGGACTCAGGTAAAGCAGGAAGGAGTTCTATAACATAAACTGGCCTTTTGCCACTCATATCAACAGAACTCTGCAGAAGCATCTCTGCAATGCCTGCGGTCCCCCCAAAATTACCGTCAATTTGAAATGGCGGATGAGCATCAAACAGATTCGGATAGGTACCACCTTCATGTTTTCTGCCAGGGCTCTTATAATTGTCCGGAACCACCGCATTAAGAAGTTTCTGTAACATATGATAAGCTCTCTCCCCTTGGTGAAGTCTTGCCCAAAGATTGATACGCCATCCTGTACTCCATCCTGTCGTTTTATCTCCCTTCTGAATCAAAGTTGCAGCAGCAGCATTGGCAAGAGCAGGTGTTGATAACGTGGATAACTGATGACCAGGATAAAGTCCGATAAGATGACTCTGATGCCGGTGATGGATATCCCAGTCTTTCCAATCATAATACCATTCATTAAGGTCACCATCTTTGCCTATAGTATAAGGATGCAAGCGAAATAAAGCCTGAGACGCCGTTGGCACACCGTTCACAGCTTTTTCTTTAATACCAAGAATTTTTTCAGCCGCCATCATATTATGAAACAGTTCACGAATAATAGCAAGATCGGCAGTACCTCCATAGCAAGTAGTGCCATGATAACCCTCAGAAGTAACATACTCATTTTCGGGACTGGTGCTTGGTGCTGTAATCAATTCTCCGGAGTGTTTAGGATTAGGTATAAGCCAACGTAACATAAAATCACTGGCTCCCCGCATAATGGGATAAGCTGTACGAAGAAGGAATTTTTTATCCTGTGTATAAAGATAATGCTCCCAAAGTGTAAAAGAAAGCCAAGCACCACCCATATTCCAATTAGCCCATTCTGGACTTTCTTCGCCATTACCAACAGGTGCAGTCTTTGCCCATAAATCACTGTTATGGCTTGAACACCACCCCTTACTGATGCCATAGAAATTTTGAGCCGTATACTTTCCATTATCAGCTAATGCAACCATAAAACCATTTACAGGTTGTTCCATCTCTGAGAGATTTGTTTCCTCTGCAAGCCAATAATTCTCTTCTAAGTTAATATTAACGGTATAATTGCCGCGCCATGGCGAATAGCGATAAGGAGTCCAAAGCCCCTGCAGATTAGCCGGAACTCCCGGAGTTCGGGAACTACTGATAAGAAGATAACGACCAAATTGAAAATAAAGTCCCTCCAAATATCTGTCAGCATTGCTATTTTTACCATACTGGCAAAGCAAGCTGTCGGTAGTCATCAACTGAAAACTATCAGCAGTCTTTACCTTAGGCAAATATGCATCTCCGAGTCGGATTTTGACTCTATTAAAAAAATGCTGATAATCCATAATATGGCACAGACGCAAGGACGCATAGCTTTTCCGCGTAACAGCAGTCATATCATCTTCCGCTTTTTCCTTATAAGGGATACCATTTTTCACCGGATCCTTGTTAAAACCATTAAAACTGGTTTCATTGACAAAATACAAAGTTAAAGAAGAAGCCCCTTCTACTCTGAGAACAGAGTCTGCAGAATTAATATATCCTCCATCATGCGAAACATGAAGCAAAGAACAATAATGAATTGTTTCCTTCGCATCACCAATAGCATGACCAGAAAGCATGATTGTATTTCCAACTGCCTTCACAGTATGGGGTACCTGAGCAGAAAGTACTATATCCAGATTTATGGCATTCGGGTGGTCGGCCGTAATCTGTATCCCTATCATCTTATCCGGATGACTAGCGAAATATTCACGATAAAAATGAATGCCATTACGGACATAATTTACTTTGACCAGAGAGCTGTCAAGATCAAGTTCTCTTTGATAATTTACTATTTCACCTGAATTTCTGCTGATTAGATTAATAGTGCCAAGTGGTTGATAGAATGCTGAATTTTTTCCTTGTAAATGATGCTGCAAAGAGTCCGCCTTACAATAATCCTCACTAAAAAGAGCCTTACGGATTTCCGGTAACCAAACTGCAGTGCCAGCGCCTTCATCGTGATTAACAGGCCTGCCTGTCCAAAAAGTAATATCATTAAGGTATATAGTATCATTAACAGGGTTACCGTAGATAAGGGCACCAAGCTTACCATTGCCAATAGGCAGAGACTCTTCAAAAAAGGAAGCCGACTTATTATAATGCAGAATAAGTCGTGGTTGTGCAGCCTGCAGAACTGTTGCGACAAAAAAGAAAGAGGTTAATAGCAGTAATTTCATGATGAATAGTTTGGTTATCACGGCAAAGATATAAAAAAAAACAGAACCTTCCAATAGAAGGTCCTGCCTTTTCATATAAAATTAATAACCTATTCTACTTAACAGAAGCAGTAGAGTTTTCTTCTTCCGGAGCTTTGTCTATCAGATCCATGAATTGATCCAATTTTGGAGTAATGATGATCTGTGTACGACGGTTACGCTGCCTGCCCAGTTCGGTATCATTCGTAGTCAAAGGATTATACTCACCACGACCACCAGCTGTAAGGCGCTTTGGATCTACACCATAGTGATCCTGAAGATATTGTACTACAGAGGATGCACGCAAAGCTGAAAGATCCCAGTTATTACGGATATTCTTCATAGAAGCAGATGTTGTACTTACAGGAACGTTATCTGTGTTACCTTCAATGAGCACATCATAATCTTTATAGTCCATGATAATTTTGGCAATCTTGCTTAAAGTCTCTGCAGCGCGATCATTAACCTCATAAGAACCACTCTTATACAGCATATTATCAGCCAAAGATATGTAGACTACACCTTTTAACACTTGTACGTCGACCTCACTCATCTCATCTTTGCTCAAAGAACGGGTAAGGTTGTTGGTCAACACCATATTAAGAGAATCACTCTTACTCTTTACCTCAACGAGATGGCGAATATACTGATTGCTCTCATTGATCTGATCCACCAATTTGGAAATGTTGATGTTGTTAGAGTTCGCATTAATCAAACTCTTATCAAGAGATCCCTGTAAAGCAGCATAATCACTCTTCTGCTGAGCGAGTTGATCCTCTAGAGAAGTAACGCGCGTATTAGCTGCAGCGAGTTTCTCCTTAGTATCCTGATAAGTCTGAGACAACTGCTTGTTGTCATTCTGGCAGTTCTCCAGTTCTTTTTTACTGGCACAGCTAGAAACTAGTAAAGCTCCCAGCATCAATGTCATAACTAAAAATTTATTCTTTCTCATAAATTTATACGGCTTTAGTTGTTATTTGTTATTTGCAAAGTTATAAATTAGACGGACAAAACCAAGAAAAGTCCAATTCCTTTAGAATATTTTAACAGCCAAATACAAGATAATTACCATTTTAACATTTTAGGGAAAAATTCTGAAAAAATTATAGAGACTAACTCTGTATAAGTTATATATAAGGAACATATATTTTCTTTAAATAATAATGTTTCTATAAATATTCTCATAAGTTCTAATCTGTATGCCATTAAAACTTGTTTGACAACATCCTACTATAAGAATATATATTAAATATGTGATTAATGAATAAAATAAATTCCTCGCCCGATTCTCACGAATCAGACGAGGATCTGAGATAACTTATAAAATTGGTTTTATATTTGGATGAAATTAATATTCTAATTATCATCAATTAAATGATTTCGGTAACAAAGATATAGAGGATAAACATAGAAAAAAAATCTTTTCAGTAAACAGCCCAGTTTTTTAAGCAAACTGCTATACTTTACTTCATATTTTATTTTGTCATGTCTATTTTTTGCCGTAACTTTGCCACAAAGATTACAACACCTGAATTTTAAAAAGTATGATTCTTTTTTTTAGAACTCCATCTAAAAGTGTGATCGCGACTGAACTTGATCATCAGCCGGATCAAAACGAAGTACAGGAACTTTGCTGGCTTTATGGCGATGCTTCGCAGGAAGAAGCCAGAGAACTTAAAGGTTTCTTCATCGGGCCACGCCGTGAAATGATTACTCCCTGGAGTACAAATGCCGTTGAGATTACTCAAAATATGAGTCTTAACGGCATTTTGCGTATAGAAGAGTATTTCCCTGTAGTGTCAAAAGATGCAGAGCATGATCCCATGCTGCAACGTATCTATGACGGTCTTGACCAGACCATCTTCACGGTAAATCATCAGCCGGAACCCATTAAACATGTAGAGGACCTCGAAAAATATAATGAGGAAGAAGGTCTCGCCCTCAGTGAAGACGAGATGGCATATCTACACAAACTGGAAAAAGAAAACAACCGTTCTCTTACTGACTCTGAAATTTTCGGCTTTGCTCAGATTAATTCAGAGCACTGTCGTCATAAAATCTTCGGTGGCAAGTTTGTCATTGACGGCAAGGAAATGGAATCGTCTCTTTTCAATCTTATAAAGAAAACAACGAAAGAGAATCCCAATGAGATTCTCTCTGCCTATAAAGATAACGTGGCTTTCGCCCAAGGGCCTGTCATTGAGCAGTTTGCTCCAAAAGATCAAAGCACTGCCGACTATTTCCAGGTAAAGGATATCGAGAGTGTAATCTCCTACAAGGCAGAAACCCACAACTTTCCTACTACTGTGGAACCATTCAATGGCGCAGCCACAGGTACAGGTGGTGAGATTCGTGACCGTATGGCAGGTGGCGTAGGCTCATGGCCTATCGCAGGTACAGCCTGTTACATGACTGCTTACCCCCGTTTGGAAGATGATGATCATAAAACAGATGCCGAGCGTGACTGGGAAGATATCCTTCCGGTTCGTCAATGGCTGTACCAGACTCCTGAGCAGATTCTTATAAAAGCTTCTAATGGTGCAAGCGACTTCGGCAATAAATTCGGTCAGCCTCTGATCACTGGTTCTCTACTCACTTTTGAACATCAGGAGAACGATGAGAAATATGCTTACGACAAAGTTATCATGCTCGCCGGCGGCGTCGGATACGGCAAAAAACGTGACTGTTTGAAAAAGAAACCGCAAAAAGGCAACAAGATAGTCGTAGTAGGTGGTGACAACTATCGCATCGGACTCGGAGGCGGTAGTGTAAGTTCTGTTGACACAGGCCGATATAGTAATGGCATTGAGCTGAATGCTATACAACGTGCTAATCCGGAAATGCAGAAACGAGACTACAACCTAATACGCGCCCTTGTTGAAGAAGATGAGAATCCGGTTGTTTCTATCCATGATCATGGCAGTGCCGGTCACTTGAATTGTCTTTCTGAACTAGTTGAGGATTGTGGCGGTGAAGTTGAAATGGACAAATTGCCGATCGGTGACAAGACATTAAGTGCTAAGGAAATTATTGCTAATGAGAGTCAAGAGCGTATGGGCCTGCTCATCGATGAGAAATATCTTGATCATGTCCAGAAAATTGCAGACCGTGAACGCGCACCGATGTATGTTGTCGGTGAAACAACAGGAAACGCACATTTTGACTTTAAGCAGAGTGATGGTATTAAGCCTTTCGATCTTGATGTTGCACAGATGTTCGGTCATACTCCTAAGACCATCATGGTAGACGAGACCGTAGAACGTAAATACGAAAATATCACTTATTCACTGGATAATCTTGATAAATATATAAGCCGTGTACTGCAACTCGAAGCTGTAGCCTGCAAAGACTGGCTGACAAATAAAGTAGACCGCTCAGTAACAGGAAAAGTAGCACGTCAACAATGTCAAGGCCAGATACAGCTGCCTTTAAGTGACTGCGGTGTCGTTGCTCTCGACTACAAGGGGAAAGCAGGTATTGCCTGTGCTATGGGGCACGCCCCTCAGGCAGGTCTTGCTGATCCAAAAGCCGGTAGTGTCCTCTCAGTAGCAGAAGCGCTGACAAATATTGTATGGGCTCCTCTGGGACGCGACGGAAGTAAGGACAAACAGCCTCTTGACTTTGTAAGCCTGTCAGCAAACTGGATGTGGCCTTGCCGCAGTCAAAAGGGCGAAGATGCCCGTCTTTATGAAGGTGTCCAGGCTCTAAGTGATTTCTGCTGTGCTATCAATGTAAACGTACCGACAGGGAAGGATTCTCTATCGCTGAGCCAGCAATATGCCAATGGCGAAAAAATCATTTCTCCGGGAACAGTTATTGTCAGTGCAGGAGGTGAGGTTGACGATGTCAAAAAGACCGTTAGCCCAGTCCTCGTCAATGACAGAAATTCGAGTCTTTATCATATTGACTTCAGTTTTGACGAACAACGTCTCGGTGGTTCTGCCTTTGCACAGAGTCTCAATAAAGTAGGCAGTGATGTTCCTACAGTAAAGAACCCGGAATACTTTGTAGATTGTTTCAATGCCATTCAAGATATGATTCGTAAGGGATGGATCATGTCTGGTCATGATATTTCAGCCGGAGGTCTTATCACGACCTTGCTGGAAATGACTTTTGCCAACACACAAGGTGGTATCAACATCAACCTGCATGACCTTTCCAGCGATGACATCGTGAAAATGCTTTTCGCAGAGAACCCAGGTGTCATCATTCAGGTAAGCGACGATCATAAAAGAGATTTAAAAAAATATCTTGAAAATCTAGGTGTCGGTTTTGCAAAAATAGGATATCCAACTCCACATAACCGCTTGATTACGGTAAAGAGAGAGGACTTCGTTCATGAATTTGACATTGATAGTTTGCGCACAGACTGGTATAAAACATCTTATTTGCTGGATCGTGACCAAAGTATGAATGGTATGGCCAAGAAACGTTTCACCAATTATGTAAAACAACCTGTCGAAATGAAGTTCAATAAGAACTTCGAGGGAACTCTCGACAGCTATGGCCTCAGTGCTAACCGCAGACAACCTTCAGGGATCAAAGCTGCTATCATTCGTGAAAAAGGTACTAATGGTGAGCGTGAAATGGCTTACACTCTTTATCTCGCCGGTTTTGATGTAAAAGACGTTATGATGACGGACTTGATTAACGGCCGTGAAGACTTATCGGATGTGAATTTTATTGTATTCTGTGGTGGCTTCTCCAATTCTGATGTTCTTGGCAGTGCCAAGGGATGGGCCGGAGCTTTCCTTTATAATCCGAAAGCAAAGGAAACACTGGACAAATTCTATGCCCGTGCAGACACCTTGTCACTCGGAATCTGTAACGGCTGTCAGTTGATGATAGAACTCAATCTTATTAATCCTGAACATGAGCACCGCTCTCATCTCTGCCACAACAGCAGCAAAAAGTTTGAGAGTGCCTTCCTCGGGGTTGACATACCATCAAATAAAAGTATTCTTCTCGGTAGTCTTTCAGGCAGCAAGCTTGGTATATGGGTTGCTCACGGAGAGGGACGTTTTTATCTGCCGGAGCCGGAAGACCATTACAATATTGTAGCTAAATATAACTATGCCGAATATCCGGGAAACCCTAACGGAAGTGACTACAATGTAGCAGGCATTTGCTCTGCCGACGGTCGTCACCTTGCAATGATGCCGCATCCTGAACGTGCCATTTTCCCTTGGCAGAACGCGTGGTATCCAAGCAAACGCCATGACGAAGTTACCCCTTGGATTGAAGCTTTTGTTAATGCCCGCAAATGGATTGAGGAGCATACGGCTAAATAAGGAAAAATGACATCAGAAACAGAAAGTAAAAGTATATATTGGGAAGCTTTTAAAACTTTCTTTAAGATTGGCGCAGCCACCCTGGGAGGTGGCTACGCCATAATTTCTATTATAGAGAAAGAAGTCGTGGAAAAAAACAAATGGATCGGGAAAAAAGAATTTCTCGATTTAATTGCTATAGCCCAAAGTTGCCCAGGAGCTTTAACTATCAATATCAGTATTTCCATCGGATACCAGCTGCGCAAGACCAAGGGAGCAATCTGTACGTGTATCGGTGCCTGTCTGCCTCCTTTTCTCATTATTCTTGCCATTGCGATGTTCTTCCATCAATTCCAGGATAATAAAATAATAGCAGCAATATTTGCCGGTATCCGCCCTGCTGTAGTTGCCTTAATTGCCATCCCGACATTTACCCTAGCTAAAAATGCTCACATCAGTCTGGTTAACTGCTGGATACCTATTATAGGCGCCTTACTTATCTGGATCTTTGGTGTCAACCCGATATGGATTATCATTGCAGCTGGTATTGGTGGCTACCTCTATGGTAAATTCATTAAACCCACGGAGTCATGATTTTTCTTCAACTTTTCATTACGTTCTTCGAAATAGGTCTATTTGGATTTGGTGGTGGATATGCTATGATATCACTGATTCAAGCACAGGTAGTAACGCATTATCACTGGCTTTCAATAAGTGAATTTACTAATATCATAGCAGTCTCGCAGATGACGCCAGGGCCGATAGGCATTAACTCTGCAACTTATTGTGGCTATACCGCTGTAAGAGATGCCGGATATGGTACCACCATGGGAATGGCAGGCAGTGCCATATCAACCGTTGCACTTGTATTACCATCACTTATTTTGATGATTCTTATCAGTAAAATGTTTATGAAATATATGCATACTGTTGTCGTAGAAAATATTTTTTCAGGACTAAGGCCTGCCATTGTAGGTTTAATAGCTGCCGCAGCTTTATTGCTCATGAACAGAGAGAACTTCTCTTCACCATCTATAAATCCATGGACATTCTGGATCAGCATCTACCTATTCCTGGCTACCTTCATCGGTGTAAAGACCTTCAGAATAAGTCCAATACGCATGATCCTATATGCCGGGATAGCCGGAATGCTCCTGCTTTACTAAAAACATTGAAGGTTCATACCAACAATTTATTCATTCATTAATCACTTCCTCATCTGTAATACTTAAATGCGATTTCTCACAAGAAAGAAAAGCACCCTTTACTCCTGATTCCACAGGCATAACAAAAGTTTCCGTATACTTTTTCCCTGTCACGGTTGTTGTCACGGCTGTGATCGTTATTGTTGTACTGCCGGCAGAAACCGTCAGGTCAACAACTGCTCCGTTCATATCACTCTTGAAGGTATTCCAATCATAATTATGAGTCAGAGATGTATACCAGTTGGAGTTACTTGCTGTATTATATAAAGAATTCCAGCCATAGGCATCTGCACGTAACACGATATATTCTTTATAATCAGCAGCACTGCGTTCTTTACCGTTGGTAACAGCAAGCAGCCAGTTATTCCAATTTGCAGCCCCATCTGTATAATTAGTAAAAGTAAAGTGAAAGATACTGCTGGAAGAAGTAGAGACCAAATTATTGGAGAAAGAAGTCCAAAACGGGGAACTGTTATCAGCAGCCCCGACAACTTCCTGCACGACAGGAGCTATGGGTTCCACCTGAGGCGCACTGACACGCTTGCCCCAATAAGTTACCGTTCCCGCACTACTATAACCTGCATACACAATCGTAGCATGACGGGGACTAGCTTCCCAGTCAACTTCACGGGCCAAATAGAGTTTAACATTCCCTACTGTAAGAATATTAGCAGACGCGTCGAAACTCCAGGTGCTTCCTGTAAAAGCTGCTCCAGACACTGTATGGTCATTCTTCAGGGTAAAAATGACAGAAGAATCCTGTTTCCCCTTATTGTAAACAAGGTTTATATTCTCCCATGTACCGGAAAGCTCATCTTCGCTGATCGTGGTCTGAGGAACATTGCCATAACGTTCAGGCAAAACGACGGGCCATCCACTCTCTGTCCAGATAATTCGGCGAATCCCACCCATCATAATAGCATTGCTATAAGCATCACCGTTATAAAGCTCAGGAAAGCGCTGCTGGGAAGCATAAAACCATCTGCCATTACCATCGTCAAAAACAGCACAATGACTGATTCCAACCCAACCATGGTCATTGCCAAACTTATAAGGATGAGTAACGACAGGATAAACATTGCCAGAGGATGTGCCATCCGTAAAATCCTTACCCGTAATATCAACATAAGGTCCATCTATATTCCGGGAACGAAGGACTCGTGTATTATAGTTGACAGCAAGTTCATCGAAAGCAACAAACAGATAATAATAGCCATCATGATAAACCACTTCCGGAGCCTCACTGGCCTGCCAACGGTTATTCGCATATCGAGTAAAAATTCGTTTTCCATAAGAAGATTCACTGGACGCTCCCCATGGATTACCCAGCACATCCAAAGTCTTCCCCGTAGAAGGATCAATCCGAACAACAGGGAAACCACTGTGCCAGGAACCATAGATGAGCCAATGCTCTCCTGATGAAGTTATGATATAAGCAGGATCAATGGCATTATACTTATAATAGGCACCATAAGGATTGGAAGATATGTAACTCAAATTCTTGTCTGAATACTGAGTTATAACCATTCCCTTGTCTTTCCAGGAAGAACTGTCAGCAGGATTGGAACTCTCCATCAGTCCAATGAAGCACCGCTCTGGTGTTGATGTCGAAGAGGTCAGAGTCCCAGGGCAAGTAATCACATAATACATACGGTAAAGGGAATCACTCACTTTGCGAACACAAGGAGCCCAATAACCAAAATTATTTTCTTTGGTGAAATCAATTGCAGAAGCAGAAAGTCCCATATTTCTTCGTATATTATTCAAAGTATCCTTCAGCCAGGCAGGTACCCCCGGCATACACATTCCTACGGGTTCCCAATAGACAAGATCCTTACTACGGCGACAATAGAAATGAGCTCCGGAAGCCTGATGGACATTACCATAGCTGGCATCTGTCTGATACATATAAAAATAACCGTCAGAAGCTTTCATTACAGAGGGGTCATGCACATTGGCAAGCCCCCATTGACTGCGATTGCTCCACGCATTCATGCTACGATAATCATCTGCATAGGAAGGTGACTTATATACAGCAAGTTCCTTCTCTTCTTCGGTCTGAGGAATATATAAACGCGTGATATTGTTAATATCAAAATTAGGAGTATAAATGGCATCCTTACTCTGCCCTAGTGCCCAAACATCATCAGCACCACTTTTTTGTACAAAATAGAGATTGCCCGCACCCAACACACTTGTATTCAAGTTAGTCTGTTGCATATATATCTGGGCCAGTCCCTTGGTAACCGTAAGGACTGTCAAAGCCAAAAATAAAAGTATCTTCTTCATCATTTCTTTACTTCTTAATGAATTTTACAGAAGTTCCACCTACCCGAAGAATATATATTCCACCGGAGAGAATACTTATGTCTATTTTTGTTCCTTTTCCAGATATACGGGTGCTGAGCAACTGACTCCCAGATAGATTATAGATGGCAGCAGTAGTTGCAGACAGTCCTATAATGACCAGATAGTTACCACTGACCCTGACAATAGCCGGAGAAGAAACATGAGGAACGTCATTTATCCCCGTATCTGCTGTTTTGGAGAAAGTGACACTAGTGACATCAGAAACCAAACTATTGTCCTTACATACTATAGAAAACACACTGGCGCCCTCGGACTCCATGATATAACTGACATCACTCATTTTGATTATTCGGCCATTTTGTGTCTTCATAACCCAGAAATCACCTTCAGCAGAAAGACTCAAGGAAAAGAAAACCAAAAGGAATAAAATAAATTTTCTCATATATCGTAAAACATTTTTTCCCTGATAAAAGGAAGACAAGATATAGCAGGAAACTATATCTTATCTTCCCTAAAATGTTATTATTGCCTTTACTTCACTGACGAAGCAGCAGAAGGGCTCAACTCCCAACCACTATTCTGTCCTAATGCATTGTCCTTCTTGTATTCCTCATTAGGAATAGGGAAGAGATAAGACTTTGGAAGAACTATTCCTAGCTGTGGATGAACCGAATTATTTTTAATTGTATAAACTGTCTTGCCGTCATTGATGGTTACATGAGTACTATATAGATTATAGACTTGATCATATATAGGCTTGCTCTTCTCTGCTGCTGCTGAGACATTATCTGTAAAAAGTTTCCAGCGGCGCACGTCAAAAAAGCGGTGATCCTCAAAAGCTAATTCAACACGACGCTCATTATGAATACGTTCACGGAACTGAGGCTGTGTCATATTGCTGTATCCAGGCATACCGACGCGGGCACGGACTTGATTTACATAAGTATAAGCCTCACTTGTTCTGCCACATTCATTCAACGCTTCTGCAGCATTCAAGAGAATTTCCGCATAACGGAATATAGGACAGGCATGAGTATAAGTAGTAGGATTCTTAAACGACATGTTATTACAGAATTTCTTTTCATAATAACCTGTCGTTGTTCCTCCATGAAGTTCCTGATAGTCAGATCCGTCTGGCTCTGAAACATCAATCATTCTATATTCATCATTATTAGAGTCACCCCAATACATTCCATGATGGAAAATAGTCTGATTTAATCGTGGATCACGATTTTCATAAGGTTTTTGAGCATTATAAGTCGGATCTTTATCTATCGGAAGGCCATTGATCGTTTCATAAGAAGCTACAAGATTCTCTGTAGGATTAGTACGTCCTACAGAATTGACATTACCGGAATATCCACAAGGAGAAAGGAAAAGTTCTATATCATAAGTAGACCATTCTGAGCGGCTCAAAATAAATTCATTATTCAAGTGAGGAGTAGAAACAAAACACTGATAATAGTTTTGGGAAGGATCATTACTTGCCGTGGTATACAACTTATAAGGATTAGATGACTTTGCATTCACACTAATAAAGTCAAGTGCAGCCTGTGCAGCTTCCGTCCACCAGTCACCATTATTTGAGGTATTGTTCAAAGGAGAAGCCCTGTAAAGCAAGGCTCTTGATTTTAAAGCATAAACAGCAGCACCGTTGATATGCCCCCAATTAGAATTCTCATCAGAATAGCGGAACGGCAAAGCTCCACTGTTTATAATAGAATCACATTCGTCAGCTATCCACTTATAGGCATCTGCAGCTGGAGTACGTGTCATGGTCGACGCCTCTGCATTAGTAAGGACATGATCCTCTATAGGAATAGCGCCAAACCAGGAAGCCAGATCAAAATGTAACATGGCACGGAGGAAACGGGCTTCTGCCATCCAACGATTATACAAGTGATTGTCATCATTACTTTTTGCAGAATTACCTACTACGCTGACACGGGCTTTCTCGAGAAATTGATTGGACGCACGTATGCCTTTAAGATCATTCTCCCAATATTGCTCTGCAAAATAATGATTGGTTGCATCATAACCATCGCTCTGAATCGTGTTATAACGGTGAACAGACCAAAAAGAAGTGGCATTGTCCGTCATGCAATCACGTGAAGCTGCTAGATACTGCCCGTCCGTATAACCATGAAAAGCATCAGGAAGATAAGTATAAATGTTAGCCAGGAAACCATTTGTATTATCATAATTGCTGAATATCTCTTCATCAGAAAGCGTCAGATCCACTTCCTTATCAAGGTAATCGCTGCAGGAGGTTAAACTCATAAGAGCAAAAACAACCAGGAATATATTAAATAAATATTTTTTCATAATTCAAATCTAATATAATTAGAAACCAATATTAACTCCGAACATAAAGGTCCTTGTTTTAGGATACCACCAGCAATAGCTCATCGGCTTCTCTGGGTCAACACCACTTGGAAGATGACTGAAAGTCGCGATATTATAAGCACTGAAATAAAAGCGGCATTTTGTCATATTAGCCTTTGCTATGAACTTCTTCGGGAGAGAATATCCAAATTCGATATTGCGTAAAGACCAATAGTTTCCATTTTGTATCCAAATAGAATTCTGATACGTTCCTGTTCCTCGGTCAGAATCTACAGAATCAAAGCTCCCCCATACCGGACGAGGATATTTTGCACTCACATTACGAGGATCCATTGGATCGTCTGTATAATACCCCCACGCATACTGCACCTCATGGGTGCCCATATTCGACCATCCACTATAGCTGACAGCAGGAGACAAGAACACAGAGCGGCGCAAATAGGCTGTTAAAATACAGCGGGCATCAAAACCTTTCCATTCAAACCCTACATTTATATTACCTACTACTTCTGGAATAATTGTATACGAATCTGCACACATATCCTTGGAATCAATCTGCCGGTCACCATTCACATCTTCAAACACAGCTGTGCCCAGGGCCTGTCCGCCAGAAGAAAATGTACTATATGGATATTTTTCCGGATGGTCGATGGCATCTTGCTTAGAAGTAGCAATGAGATTTGGATCAGAAGCCCATTGCTTAAACCTGTACATATACCAGCCACCAACAGTATTATTAAAAGAACTCTCATACAAAGAAGCTACAGAAGTACCATCATAGATACGCTTTCCCGTCTTGCGCTGCCATTCTACATCCGGCTCTGTTTCATCCATTTCTTTGATGCGGTTTGTGCTGTAAGACCATTGAGTACCAATAGAATAATGAAAATCACCAATACTATTCTCATGATTCAAATTCAATTCCCAGCCCCTGCTTTCTACCTTTCCATAAGAGTCCTTGGCTACAGTAATACCAAGAACGCTCTCAGGAACAGTCGATCGCGTAACCAGAATGTTCGAACGCCACTCGTGGAAGACATCCAAACTACCCGATAATTTTTTATGCCAGAGATCCCAATCCAAACCAACATTAACCATCTTGGATATTTCCCATTTGTTATTAGGGTTTCCTGCTACACTTTCGGCATAGCCACTGACATTTGCATTATTATAACCAAAACCATATCCTGTAGCCGAAGCATAAGTACTCTGATAAGGATAGCGGCCGGAGCCCGTGACGGACTGGCCGGAACGTCCGTATGACAAACGGACCTTAGCATAGTCGACAAAGCCCAACTTTTTCATAAAGTTTTCCTCCGACATAACCCATGCCGTGGAGGATCCCCAGAAACTATCCCAACGATCGGACGGATCAAAATTATCACATCCCATACGAGAGAAGTTACCACTGACTACATAGCGATTATTATAAGCATAAGTAGCTTGACCATTAATAGACAAATAACGATTGGAAGAACCATTTTGGTAAGAGCGATAATCTGATCCGGCCTCTTCATTACGATACGAACGCGCAAAGACCTTGCCATCTATCATATGCTTGCCAAAAGTATGATTAAATCCTAAACCGCCATAAAGATTTAAATTATAATAATACGCACGCTGGTTAGATGAAGGATTAGACAATGACGATGCTGTAGTATTTCTGGTATACGTAAAATTATTTACGTCCGTAACATCCAGATTATCATAATCATAATAATAAGTATCAACATTATTTGTCTGGGTAGCTTCATAAGTTTCATATGCGTCAAAACTTACCGTAGCGAATGCGTTCAGTCCCGGAAGAATCTGCTGCAAATCATACTTCGCATTCAATGTTGAGTACAAATTGCGGCGACGGTTTTTCTCCTGACCAGAAGCTCCTAAAAGACGAATTGGGTTCTGGGCCGTACTAGAAGCATAAAGAGCTCCATTAGGGCAATAAACAGGTTCCATAGGGTTAGCCTCTACAGCTCCAAACGTCACCAGACTGAAAACACCTGTAGTAGGCTGCTTGATATTATCAATACGACCACCTAAATCAAGAGAAACATTCAAATACTTACTGACATCAATATCAATATTTGAACGCAGATTCCAGCGGTTCAGCATATGATTAGTATTAAAATCACTGTTATAATTAGTACCTTTACTGTTCCACATACCTTCTTGGCGCAGATAGGAAAAACTTACATAATAACGGGCACGGTCATTGCCTCCGCTAATCTGCAGATTGGTACGATACTGTGGAGCAGCATCACGGTACAACTCCTTAAACCAATTCGTGTTATAGTATTGATAGCGGCGAATATCATTATCGGCGAATTTGCCTCCTTCTGTTACATATTTATAATTGGCCAGCTGGGTATCAGAATACATTGGCTCCAATCCGCTCAAATAACGAACCTGGTTACGCGTCATGGCCATGTCATATGCATTCTGAGTTTCCATCGTATTGCTCAACGTATTAAAACCGACTTCTTGAGTAAAGTCAATCTTTGTCTTTCCGGCTTCTCCACGCTTGGTGGTTACCATAATGACACCATTAGCACCACGCATGCCATAGATAGATGTTGCTGCAGCATCCTTCAGCACCGTAATACTTTCAATAGGAAATGCATCCAGAAAAGAAAGGTCACGCTCTACATTATCCACAATAATCAACGGAGCACGTGCACTGGAATTCATTGTTCTCAGCCCCCGTATATACATGGCCGTCTCTGACCATCCTGGTTCTGAAGACCATTCATAAGTGGCAACACCGTTCAAAGTAGAAGTAAAGGCATTTTGCAAAATTGTCACAGGGTGGCGTTTCAATTCATCCCCTCCTACCGTTGAACGCGAATCAGAGGAAAGCTTCCTCGAAATTTCACCAAAAGGAATCGGAATGACCTGGTCATATTCATCAATGTGATCCTGTAACTTGATGACAAAGCTTCCATCAAAAGAAGAAACCTTCTCCTGTGTACTTTGATACCCCACGCTACTTGCACAAATCTCATCATTGTCCGCCACATTCTTCAAGGTAAAATAGCCATTTTCATCCGTCAATGCAATCCGACTTTCCTCGGCAATATTCACTACGGCGCCAATAACAGGCTCTCCTTTACTATTGACTACACGGCCCTTAAGAACTTGCTCGCCCTGTGCAAATATTACACTAGAACATCCTAAGAGCATCCCCAACAGAAGGAATCTGGCTGTTGAGTGAATTTTATATATAATATGTTGTATATTCATGATCTTTAAGAATTATTTCCAACCTTCATTCTGGAAAGTTCCACCAATTTTCCAAACTTCATCCTCAGGAATAGGATAAAATAAGAAACGACTCTCCCAAGTTCGAGTTTGAGCAATTTTACGAGTAACAGAACCATCTGCACCCACCGTAACTCCGTAAATGTCACGGCCAAGAGCATCTCCTGCCACATGGTCGTCATCAGTGGTTGCCGTTAAGCCTTCCGTATCCGTCCATCGGCGAAGATCCCACCAGCGATGTTCCTCAAAGGCAAGTTCTATAGTACGCTCTTTATGAATGAAATTACGCATCGTACTTTGAGAAGTCAAATCAGGGCGATCAGCTACATTTCCTGTAATGCCACCACGATGGCGAATCTGGTCTAGCAAAGAGCAAATTGTATTATAATTACCGGAAAAATCACTTTCGCAAAGAGCCTCTGCATAATTCAGAAGAATCTCATCATAACCAAAGATTTTCCATAAACGACGAGCTGTTCCACTATGATTATTACTCAAGATTGTTTCAGGAATATATTTGCGCAAATAATAACCTGTTGGTGTCGAATTGGAATTCCCGACAGGATTATCATCCTTGCCATAAACAACATTTATGGTACGGCCATTCCATGTAGCTCCGTTATAAAGAACGGTAGAAGTTAAGCGGGGATCGCGCCTTTTCCACATTGCCGTATCAGCATAACCGCTGGATGGATTCACGGCAGGCTTACCATTTGTATAAACCGGTGCTCCCGTAACATCATATTTCATAAATGGAGCGGATCCGTCTGCCATGTCATACATATCTATCAGATTTTGACTTGGACAGCAGCCGCCCTCGCCTCCTTCACCTACAGGAGTATCATATCTGATGCCATTCCAGCCAATGGCCACGTCATTACGAAACCATATCACCTCCGGATTATCATCGTTATAAGTAGTCAACAACCAAGCATTGTTATAGGCAGAAATACCACCTGTAGTACTTTGTTCCAAAGAATAATCATTCCCATACTTATCTATAAAGGTCTTCGCTGCATCAGCGGCTTCCTTCCAAGTTATTCCGGATTCCCGCGCATAGCGTGGACTTGCCATATACAGCATAATGCGAGAATAGAATGCTGCCGCTACCGGCTGGCTTACACGTCCGGCATAAGAAGCTTTGCTAGCCTTTATCTCATCATAAGTCAACAAGTTTGGTTCACTTGATTTGACATCATTGACAAGTGAATCCATAAAGACTTTTAATGTAGGACGTGTCGAATAATCTGACAGCAAATCACCATTAGGATCCAAGACCTTTGTTACATAAGGAACAGGCCCATATCTCAGAAACATTTCCCAATGAAAATAAGCACGAAGGAACTTAGCCTCCGCAATATAATTTTTTTTACGTGAATAGTAGGTATTCCAGGTTAAGTCAGAAGTTTTCATAACCGTATCGTTACAAGTTTCCAACGTAATAATAGTTTGGTTACATTTACGGATGGCACGATAACGGGTTTCCCATGTATTCGTCAATTCGTTTGCACCACCATCACCATAATAGTTACCAATATTGAAAGTTGTACGAGTTCCACCAGTTCCAAAACTTGTCTCGGCCAAATCTGTGGCAGCATCGAGCCATGAATTGTTTATTCGATCCGCACCGTGACGAAGAAAATTATAAGTATCATTATGATGTTCGATAAGGTTTGTCCAATTATCTAGAACATCCGACTCCGTCAATGTATTACTCGCTTCCTTGTCAAGAAAATCGCTGCAAGAAGTAAAGGCAAGCGCACCTACAGCAAGGAGGAGGATATATTTATTTAAATTCTTCATATTGAATCAATTTATGTTCTTTGTCTTTCAACTCTTTAGAATATAACATTCAAACCAAAATTTACGGTTTTCATAATCGGATAACGGTTGGAACCATTACTTTCCGGATCAACTAAACCATCCAAATGATCCCAAGTAATAAGGTTGTTGGCATTCATATAAAGACGGCAACTGTTCATTCCTATATATTTTATCCACTTAGCAGGCATTGTATAGCTCAATTCGATATTCTTCAGGCGAAAATATGCCCCGTTCTTCAAGAAGAATGAATTTTCCCTTTGATTATGATCACCATTACTCCCATAATGTAACAATGGATAAGTAGCATGTGTAAGATTATACTCCTCTGTCTGAGACGGATCCCAACGACCCAGATGTATATCCTTTACTTTGCCAACACCAGAATAGTAACTGCTTGAGGTATAAGAAAAAGCATACATCTCATCGGCATCATAATAACGGCTTACATGATCTACTCCCTGAAACATGACATTCAATCCCCACCCTTTATAATTGGCTCCTAACGTGAATGAATAAGTATTTTCAGGAAGATTGCTGTAACCAATATAAGTTTCATCACGGCTGTCAATGTAACCATCACCATTCATATCCTTATATTTCAAATCACCTGCCTGTACATGGGTAGAATAAGTAGAAACCGGCAACTTTCCACTTTCAATATCAGCAGAAGTCACAAAGCCTTCACAAATCAATCCAAAATACTGGCCAATAGAATGCCCTGCTTCCTTACGATATGCTGTTTTCAATGCAGGCTCGTCCATGTTGATGATCTCGTTCTTCGCATGAGAAAAAGTAAGGCCTAAAGTGTAAGTAAAATCTTTGCCAATATGATTAGCATGATGAAGTTCTATTTCATAACCTTGATTTTTTGTTTCACCAAGATTTCCTGCTGCCATATTAACTCCGACCCATTCCGGACGAGTAAGATAAGCCGTCAGAATATTATTACGTTTCTCATAGAAATAATCAAAATTGCCTGTAAGAAGTCCATTCCATAAACCAAATTCTATACCCAAATCATATTTATGGGCCTTTTCCCATGTCACATCATAATTAGGATACTGGGATTCATAAATACCAGTCTGACCACTTGTTCCAAAATAATAATCATTGGATATCTGGGACCATTGCTCTTCATATAACCAGCGCTGGGCTGCGCCATTGACGGTATAGACATCGTTACCGACTTCACCATAACTGGCACGGATCTTCAAATTATTCAACCAGTTCTCACTACTCTTCATGAACTGTTCTTGAGTAACACGCCACCCTAAGGCAAATGCAGGAAAGAAACCGAACCGCTTGCCTTTGCGAAAATTTTCAGAACCATTATAGCCCGCATTGAATTCCGCCATATACTTCTCATCATAAGCATAAGTAGCACGGCCGACAACTCCCTGGTATCTCTTAGCAAGATCTGAATTATAATGATAATCATTCTGATCATACAAAACCATAGCCGTAACATCATGCTTTCCAAATTTACGGGCATAGTTAATCTGCGCTTCAAGATAAAGTTTGTAAGTTGTACTTGAGCTCTTTGAATAAGCCAACTCACTGTCTTTCACTCCAGAAGCATTCGTATAAGCATCTTCACTCTCATAATTGGCAGCATCCGTCAACTGGTAAGTTGCAACATTTCTACTAAACAATTTACGATAATAAGAGTCATAATCATACGATGCCATGCCACGAACAGAAAGACCTGGAGTCAACCAGTCCATCTTGTAGTTTGCAATGAAATTAGTTTCATTAATTGTATTGGTTCCCTTATAATAACCACTTTTAGCCAATAGTCCCACAACATTATAAGGATATTCCGAACTGCCTCCATAAAGGCTCTTTGTGCTCTCACCTGTTGATACTTGGTAAGAGACAGGGAACAACCATCCCGGAGTATGATTCAACAAACTGAATATTTCATAATCTGTAGTGGATTCTGTGGTATTCGAGCCAAAACGATCCTCAAAACGAGTACCAAAATTAACGCTCAAAGTCAGGTCCTGAGTCATATTGAAATCCATATTTGCACGAAATGCATATCTTCGATAGCCAGGAGAAGAAGTATTCCCATAAGTATCCTGACTCAAGTTTTTTATTAAAGAACCCTGATTGTAAAATTCTCCCGAAACATAGTAACGCATTCTCTTTGTTCCCCCCCGTACACTGACATTATAACGCTGTGCAGGGGCTGTCTTCTTTAATACTTCTTTATACCAGTCAACATCAGGATAAAGAAGAGCTTCTGATCCTGACAGTTCACCGGCACTACTTTTCTTATACATTTCCAAGTCAGCATCTGTATACTGAATAGGCATTCCGTCATTGGCTAAAGCTTCATTCAAGAGCTTCGCACTCTGATAAGAGTCTAAATAATTTGGAGTACGGGTCGCTTTAGACAATTCGAAATTAGCCGTCAAACTTACTTCCGGTTTCTGTTCCCTACCTCGTTTGGTAGTAACAAGAATGACACCATTGGCACCCCTGACACCATAAACAGCTGTAGCAGAAGCATCTTTCAGAACGGAGATACTCTCTATATCATCAGGAGCAATTTGGGATAAAGGACGTTCTACTCCATCAACCATAACCAAGGGAGAACCGTCACCGGCAAAAGTAGCACGCCCACGAATATTAATAGAAGCATCGTCCATACCTGGAGCTCCTGATGTTTGAGTCGTGATGACTCCAGGAATCTTTCCAGCAATAGCCTGGGTTACATTGGCAGCCGGAGTAGAAAGCAGATCTTTGCTATTTACTTGCGAGATTGCCCCGATGACACTCTCCTTTTTTTGATGACCATAGCCGACAACGACTATTTCATTTAAGGTCTTATTGTCTTCCACTAAGACCACCTTAATATTATGTTGATTGCCAACACGTATTTTTTGTTCCAGGAAGCCAATATAGGTAATCCTAATAACAGCCTTATTATCCTTCACTCCCAGTTTAAAGACACCATCAAAGTCACTCACAGTACCATTAGCAGTACCATCTTCAAAAATGCTGGCACCAATAACCGGTTCTCCGTGAAAATCGGTTACAACACCAGTAACATCCCATTTTCCTTGTGCCGATACTCCTATGCAGAAAAAGATCAAACCAAGGAGCAATGATAATTTATGAAAAATATTATTATTCATTGTTTGCATTTTTTTTATTACTCAGTTTTCCCAATTTTAGAAAAGTACGGATAGTAAGCAACATCTAAAATGTCCAAACTAGCCAACTCTGCCGTAAGAAACAACCCCATCGTTCCTGATGCACCATTATAGGTAAAAGTATAAGATGGAAGGAATTTGCCACTGGCTGTTTTCTCTCTGGCATCCATAGTCAGTAAACTTCCCGACCTGGATATTCCCATCCAGCATTCTGCTCCATGCATATCTGAAACAAAAGTGTCAAAATTAAAAAAATTAGTGATTCCTTTCGCATCATAACTGCTGTCACCCCATCCATAAGCATCAGCGCGAAGAACAAAATGTTCTGCTGCCGTACCACCTTTATTTGGTACAGAGGAAGAATATCCACCAGTAGAACATACAAGCAGCCAATTATTCCAATTACTTGCTTTCCCTGTCTGATTATTGATAAAATGAAATACAAACGGATTATCTGAACTGATATTACCACTAAAATTGTAACAGTCTGAAAAAGCTGTCCACCATGCTGAAGAATAATCTGCATTACCCACCAGATAAGAACCGGAATTATACTTGGATCCTACATAGGTCTGTTCTGGATCAATCTGAAGATAAGAAGCATCAACGGCAAAGAAAGCCCGAACATTCTGTTTTCCGTCACCACAGTTCTGATGATAACTTTCGGTATAAACAGTGCCGTCACTGCAAGTTGCTGTAGCTGTCAATGTACAAGTTGCTCCCGAACGAGTCAGAGTAAGATCAACAAGCGCACCTTCCATGTTTTTCCGGAATGCAGCCCAACCCGCATCACTGCTAATGCCATAACTATTGCTGATATTGCTGGCACTATAATCAGAATTGCCCCATCCATACAAATCAGAACGAAGAACAAAATATTCCGAATAATTAGATCCACCACGGTCGTCATCAGTTGATAACACAAAATTCCAGTTGTTCCAGTTATTAGCACCAGAAGTATGATTAATAAACTGTGTATGGAAAGTAGAATTGGCAGGAATGGTAAAATAGTCTGAGAAAGCCGTCCACCATGCAGATGAACAATCTGAAGAACCAACTGGAATATAAAGTTTAACGGCAGATGATGGTCCACCTGTTTTAGATTTATTCCAATCACTCTCCTCCATCTGATTACGTACAAGGAGCAAGTCATCATAAGATACTTCATGATGCTTTATTCCTACGGTATCCGTACCTATATATATATAGGGGGCACTCTTGACAAAATCAAGCAAAGTCGTATACTGGAAAGAAGTAGAAGATTTATCTGATTGTGAACCAGATACGCTTCTCTTTCCATCAATATAAAACTGATAGCCCGTCTTGGTAAGCTGTAAAGCCACATAATGCCATACACCCTTGCTTAACATACCCGTTCTATAAGTCGACGGATCATTATCATCCAAGTTCAAAGAGGTCAACTGTCCTGGTTTACGATACACAATCTGCCCATTAGGAGTAAAATAAAATGTAGCAGAATCTGCATTCGCATATCCAAAAGATATTAACGGGCGAGTTAAATCCATACTGTCTGTCTTAACCCAGAAGGCGATGCCAGCACCATTCTGAAGTTTTACAGAATTGAAAGGATTGATAATTCGGGCATAACCAGCATCCTTTAAATGCAACACATTACTGCTTAAGCTGTCATCTTTGACAACTTCGCAAACATTGCCGGTGGAATCCAAATCTGAAAATTCCGGTTTATCACTGGAATATTCAAAATCATAAGTTCCCATTACTTGCCGTGTCGGATTGGTCTGATTCCCTGCTTCAGGGTCATCTTGTCCAAAAGGATCACAAGAAACAAAACTCATGCTTAGAAACATACAACCAACAATTGCCAATAAAGATCTAGAAATCTTCATACTTTTTTGTTGTTAGGTTTAAATTATATTTGGTAGGTTTTATTTTATTAACCAAGGTTTATAGTTGTTATACTTCGCAAAAATAAATAAAGTGTATTTTTACATGGTGGACAAAACAATTTAATTGGTGGACAAAGCCAAAACAAGTGTTCTTTTGCCATTCTTACCTCTTTTCCCAATCTTTCTTCCTTCTAAAATCTCCGCTACTGCTTATTTATTCACCCTTATACATAGAAGGAGATACCCCATATTGTCTGGAAAAGCAACGGGTAAAATATTTTGGATCATTAAAACCCACCTGATAAGCTATCTCTGTTATATTCCTGTTATATTTATCTTCCATTAACAGTTTACTGGCTACATCCAGACGATAATGACGAAGGAATTGTGTGGTAGACTCCCCCACTTCACTATTGATTTTCCGGCTTAGGGCACTTCGGCTCATTCCCATCTTCAATCCTAACTCTGCAATACCAAATTCAGAATTACGGTAATTTTCTTCGACAACCTTCATAAGTCTGTCCATAAAAGGCACATTCTTTTCCTCTACTTCTTTCTTTGTTGCCTCAACACTCTTCGCTCGGCTCTCCGCATACCTCTTCTGAGAATTAAGGATCTCCTGAATACGAGCCTGCAGTTTTTCCGGATCGTCACTCTCCTTTAAAGCTGATTCTATAGGTTGATAGAGTTCTTCCACTTCCTCTTCATGAAGTTTTTTGATACGTTTCATTGAAAAATATCTGATCAGGCAGAAGGCCAATATTGCTTCCAAAAGAACAAACCACCAGCTCTTCCAGAAATAAGGAGACACATGTACTCCGATAGAGATATGATTTTCTGCATTCATACCAGAAGCAGAAGTAAACTTAACGTCAAACTCATAGTCACCAGAAGGCAAATTCGTATAACGCACACTGTGTTGTCCTGGTTGCAGAGGAATCCATTCATTCTCAAATCCTTTCATACGATAACTATACACCCCTTGTATACTGCCATAATTCAAAGCAGAAAAATCAATAATCATAGCTTTATCACCTTCACGCATGTTGATATGATCCGCTATAGAAATATCCTTATCCAGGAAACGGCTCCCCGCGGTGACTTCATTCTGATCAACCGTCAAACCTGTAAAACGCAAATGACCTTTATAAATGCCTTTCCTATTTTCTCCTTCCAATTCTGTAATACCCTTAACGGTACCAAAATATAAATGTCCGTCAGGTCCTTTGATAGCAGAATTATAATAGAACTGAGAAGAAGCCAAACCGTCATTTACGGTAAAATTAGTGAATACGCCTGTCTTGGGATTCAATTGAGACAAACCACAGTCTGTCGTTATCCACAAACTTCCGCCAGAATCTTCTACGATACCTTTCACGGAATTATTAGCTAATCCATCTTTCGAAGAATAGCAGATGTAAGAAATCTGTCCTTTCTTGTCCCGGACCTGCTTGTAAAGACCATAACCATTACTACCCAACCAGAGGGTACCGTCCTGAGTCTGATAGAAACAGCGTATTTTATCTATAATATTTACCTTTGGCATATCCAGTTTTCGGCTATACTGAGTATAGGAGAAAAAAACTTTGCCTCTCTTCTTCGATTTCAAGTTAACAACCACCATACCTTCCTGGCACCCTACATAAAGTTTTCCTTCCCGTGTAATAATAGAGCCTATACACCCCCGAATATTCCGACATCCGGGGAAAGGTTCAAGAATATGATTGTTTTTTAAATTATAAAAAAACAAGCCATCATTGGTACCAATCCATATTCCTTCATTTATCCTATCATAAGTAAGAGTACCTACAAAATTAAATAGAGACTGATAGACATGAGGGATTTTCAATGGAGCCAGCGATTCCGGATGGTCTATATTCATCCGGTTAACACCCCTTCCCCATGTACCAATCCATAAATTATCCGATCCATCCATAGCCAGAACGGAAACACTGTTATGGGTAAGCCGAGAATTGCTTGTTGTAAAATGAATAAAATTGTTTGAATCCGCATTCTTCATATTAAGTCCACCTTCAACAGTACCAGCCCACAAGCGTCCTTTACCATCAACAAACATAGCATTGACAGCATTAGGAGAAAGGGACATCGGATTATCGGTATGAACATAATTTTTTAAGAATAACTGGCGTGGAGACAATTTGGTAATACCTCCAGATTCCGTCCCCACCCAAAAATTACCATTGGCACTATAAATACAATGTACGAAATCACTACTTAAAGGAATCAGTGAATCGTGACTATTCCAAAGTGTAAATGTTTTCTGATCCGGATTCAATATATTCACGCCACCATAAGTTCCAATAAATAACTGATTATTTTGTACTAAAAGGCAAGAAATAAAATCATGCGACAAGGATCCGTTCCTTGACGAATGGTGATAAGCCATAAGTCCACCCCCTTTTTCATGAATAGAATAAAGACCAGAATTCGTTCCTATCCATATTTTATCAGCAAATTTCACGACATCTGAAATATAAGTAACTCCCGTATTCCTAAGAACATCCATTCTCCGGATCATTTTCAGAGAGTTCCCCTTTATCCCTATCTTAAACAACGTATGATTAATTGCTACCCACACTTTTCCATCACGATCATTATCCCTCACAATGACATCGGGTGTATTACCCACATAATCAATTTTTTGAATCCCCGATATGTCTCCTTTCATATTAAAGGAAAAACGATAAATATGCCTCATCGTAACAAGCCACAAAAAACCTTTTGTATCCGTATAAACCCTGACGGAACGCTCTGAAAGGATCTTCTTCAGATTATATCCGGAAGCCGTCAACTTTATATATTCTGGAAGCATCGTATTTAAATTGACAACATCAGTCCCTTCATCAAAAGAAATCCAAAGACGATGGAAAGGATCTTCAGTAATATTTCTGCAGGAATTACTTCGCAAAGACAAACCTTTTCTAATCCCTGAATATAAATAAGTATAACCATCATACCGTGCTAAGCCGCCATTATGGGTAGCTATCCATACAAAGCCATAACTGTCTGTATAAATATCACTGACGAAATTGTCTGGCAACCCCGTCATAATATTTAAATAAGAAATATTATATTGTTCCAAATGGTTTTCTCGCCCAAGAGAAACTATGGTTGTCAATAGTATTAGAATAAATGATATAGTTCGTTTCATCAGGTTTAATTTTTGCAAAGAGTTTTCAGTTAAGATGATTACTTGCAAAAATAAAGAAAAAACTTAATGAAACAAAATTTTCAGGAGACATTAGATAAGAAAAAAATGGCTGACAATTAT
>DMYZ01000109.1 GCA_003483565.1 Prevotella sp. | reverse complement strand
CAAGCCAAAATGATACGCTTATTGTTACGAAATAAATGATTAAAGATATGAAAGAATGTTTCCAGAGTTTTGGTTTTTCCGATCCATTCCTGCACATCATCGATAATCACGACATCAACTGTCTGATAGAAAGCAATAAAGTCATTCGTATGATTTTCCAAAACAGCCTGTGTATACTGTACAGAAAAAAGTTTTGCACTGATATAAAGTATACGCTTTTCCGGGTACAGTTTCTTTATCATCAATCCTATAGCGTTCACCAGATGAGTCTTACCGCAACCGGAAGGTCCATAGATAAAGAATGGATTAAACTGAGCATTAAAAGGATGCTCTGCTATAGAGCAACCAATAGAACGCGTCATCTTATTACTGTCACCTTCTATATAATTTTCGAAAGTCAGTTTTGGATTCAGATGAGAAGGTATGTCCTGAGGCTGAGCTACATCAAGAATAGAAGGAGCCCGGTTGGCTCTGGTTTCAGATTCTGGTTTCGGAGCTGCATCAGCAGGATCAGCCTCCACATTTGAAAGTACCGGCGGCTTTTTGACTACAACAATACGATAAGTCAGTTTTACACCAGAACCAAAAGTATGGCTCAAGACCTTTGTAAGTAAATCTACATAGTTAGCTTCCAGATACTCATAAAAAAAAGTACTCGGAATCTGAACCAGCAACGTCTTCTTTTCTTCGTCATATAATTCGAAGACAATGGGCTTAAACCATGTATTATATTGTTCTTTGGTCACATTTTGTGCAATGAGCACAAGGCTCTGATCCCAAAGAGCTTTAGGATTTACCGTCATTAACTAAATTTACTTATGTTTTGGTGCCTTATGGCACGATTACTACTATTGCATTTGCAAAAATACGAAAGTTTTTAGAAAAACGCAAATGTTCCTTTTTGTATTTTTTAAAAACGTAAATGTAATCATCTATATATCAGCATATTGCTTTTTTGAATAAGGGGAAAAACCGTTTCACGACAAAAAACGATGTTAAAACACTGATATCAAATAAGATAAGTTAATAAATTACAGTTTTTCAACAACTCAGTGAAACAATTGATTTATATGAATAAACATACTCTGAAAATGAGAGTTGCGATGTTTTCCGGTATCCGTGAAACATCGCAACTTATTATTTAGATTAAATTTAAATTATTCTATTTATCCTTCTTGCCGAAGAGTGAGAAATGTACATAGCGCTTGGGATGCTGCTTCAGATTGACGACAAGAGAATCAGCATCTTTCATCGTCGCATTTAAGTTGTTGTAAAGATCATCATCATTCATCAACTTGCTCAATGTCCCTTCATTATGATTCAACTTTTCTGTAAATTCTTTTGCATTAACCAGCGTAGCATTGACCTGAGCCATAGTCCCCGCAATATCAATATCAGCAAGTTTCCCTGTCAGACGGTGAGTATTATCCAAGACTCCATCAGCCTTATCTATCATTCCTGGCACACTTTTATTTAGACCCGTCAAGAGTGTATTAAGTTCTCTTGTAGATACTGTAAGGTTTGCCGTAGTCTGCTGAATATTACCCAAAGAAGCTGCAATAGCCGGATTGGCCAGGATTCTGTTGAGATTATCCATAATAGAATCAAGTTTAGGAATCATCTGCTTCACCTGAGGTATGACATCCGAAACCTGGCTCATGATACCTGTCGCGAGATTTCCGGGAATAATACTTCCCGGCTTAACACGTTCACGAGGATTATTAGCCATAAGAATATCTACCTGCATGTTCCCCATGAGATCTTTTTCGATCTCTGCAGTACTGCCTTTCGGTATCCTCATGTCCTTACTCACGCTCACTCCAACTTTTATAAGGCTGTTTCTTCCATAATTGTATTGTATATCACTTACGGTACCTATTTTATAACCATCAGCATAGACAGGAGTTGATTTAGCCAATCCCTGAATATTATCAAAGGTAATATAATAAACATCATCAGACTTGAAGAGATTCATTCCTTTCAGAAAATTAACTCCAAAGAACAGGAGTATGATGCCTACAATGGCTACGAGAGCTATCTTTACTTCTCTTGTAAAAAACTTCATATTCTCTTATTTTTTCTTATTTTTCAAAAATTCTTGTATGGCGTCATTAACATTGACAGCCTTATTCCCTTTTACAGCAATGATATAAGCATCCGGGAACCTTTCCAATATTGACTTCCTCAAGCGATATATCTCATTATAATTCGTCGAGGAGCCAACCATATACCTCAATACATTTCCGTCCTTCAGACAAGAGGTACCAGTGAGACCCTTAAAATGCGAATCATCTTCACGCAACACACGATTGCTGGTAAAGATCTGTACCTTAAAGACCGGAGCATCAAAAGGCACGACCTCTTTCTTAGACAACACGTCTTTCTTAGGTGATACTTCCTTTTTTGTCACGGTTTTAACCTTCTGTATACTTGCTGCAGCAGTACTCTTACGCACCGGCCTATAAGACTGCCGGACGATCGGTGGAACATCCACCTTATTACTGTCACCTTGTACCTTATAAGGTATTACCAGCTGATTACTGAACTTATTCTTATATTGCACAAAACCTTGGTAAATAGCCCGGGCAATAGCATCAACATGCGCATTATTGTTAAGAGCCTGCTCCTCATCCGGTGTGGTGATAAACCCTAACTCAATCAGACAACTGGGCATAGATGTCTCCCGCAGTACAAGGAATCCAGCCTGATGAACACCCTTATCCGGAACGCCAACCGAAGAGCAAACGCTGTTTTGCACATCCTCGGCAAGCTCGACACTCTTTCTCATATTCTTGTCCTGAATGAACTCAAACATAATATAACTCTCTGACGATTTCGGGTCAAAACCCTGATAAGTCTGTCTATATCCCGGTTCCATTGAGATCACAGAGTTCTCCCGCATAGCGACATCCAGATTATCCTTGGCCCGGTGCATACCCAAGGTATAAGTTTCAAATCCACGCGCTATTTTCCCTTCAGGAAGAGCATTGGTATGGACAGAAATAAAAAGATCTGCATTATTTCTATTAGCGATATCAGCACGCTCCATCAATGGTATGAAAACATCTGTCTTGCGGGTATAGATAACTCTCACCCCTGGAAAATTTTCTTCCACATATTTTCCGAAAGCCAAGGCAACCTTCAGATTAATATCCTTTTCTTTGGAAATAGCACCCATGGCACCAGTATCATGGCCACCATGACCGGCATCAATAACAAGCGTAAAAATTTTGTTTGCAGCAAAACCAGAAACTGCAAAACCTACAAAAAAACTCAGTAAAAACAGTAATTTTCTACCCATACGATGATTGTAATTATGCAAAAGTAAGCATTTTTAGCGGAAAACCACAATTCATCGGCCGGTTTTATCATTTATTAAGTGTACTTCAATCCCCGCTCCATCACTGTCTGCACCCATCGGAGGATTCTTTTTCGTAATACAGAGGCGTATATCGATAATCTTAGGAAAGGTTTCCACAAGCTTTTTTCCGATTCTCCCAGCTAATCCTTCCAGCAAGTTACCTGGCACTTTCATCTCTGAAGCGACAACCTGATACACCTCTGCATAATTAAGCGTGTCACGAACATCATCGGACTTTAAAGCTTCAGAGAAATCAAAACCGATACAGAGACTCACGAGATAATCATTCCCCGTTAAACGCTCCTGCGGCAACACGCCATGAAAGGCGTGAAACCGCAGGTTTTTTAATCGTATATAACATTTTGTTACTTCCATAGGCTTTATCCACAACGACTGGCACCACAGTTCGTACAGATAAGACATCCTTCCTGATAGATAAGTGTCTCATGACCGCATACCGGGCACTTCTGTCCTTTTGCCTTAGTCCCGTCAACAATATATTTCTTCAAAGCTCTCTCTACCCCATTCTTCCAGGTGTTGATACTCTGATCCTTCAACTGCAGAGAAGACACAAGTTTCAGCACATTATCAATAGGCATACGATAACGGAGCACACCACTGATCAGCTTCGCATAATTCCAATATTCAGGATTGAACTTCTCGCTCAAACCTTCGACAGTAGTCTTGTATCCACGCTTATTCTTAAATTGGAAATCATAACGATGGGTACCATCCTCATTCGTTTGCTTGATAATAACACCCTTAGTAATATTTTTCGGCAGAGAAATTCCTTCCTCATCATCCTGAAGACCTGTAAAGATCTCATAAGGATACCCATTGAGCAAGCCGACAAAAGCGACCCACTTATCTTTATTATTCTGGAAACGCACAACATCGCATTCAAGTTCCTTAGGACGAACTTCGACGACTTCTGGAAGTAGAGAATTATTCTTCATCTGAAACTTATTCTCTTCTGCAGCTGTTCCTTGTTCCTTTGCCTCTTTCTTTTCAGACTTAGAAGCGGAGATCATGACCCCTGAACGCGAACCGTCACGATAGATAGTACAGCCCTTGCAGCCACATTTCCAAGCTTCGACATACAGACGATTAACAAGAGACTCGTCAACGTCATTCGGCAGATTGACAGTAACAGATATAGAATGATCTACCCACTTCTGAATAGCACCCTGCATCTTCACCTTCATCAGCCAGTCTACATCATTCGCAGTAGCCTTATAATAAGGAGACTTGGCAACCAGCTCATCGATTTCCTCCTGTGTATAACGCTTTGTTGTATCATAGCCGTTAATATTCATCCATTCCAGAAATTTACGATGGTATACGATATACTCTTCGTAACTGTCACCCACTTCATCTACAAAATCAATATGAACATCCTTATCATTAGGATTTACTTTGCGACGACGCTTATAGACCGGCATAAAGACCGGTTCAATACCACTGGTAGTCTGCGTCATCAAAGATGTTGTCCCGGTAGGGGCAATCGTAAGACAGGCAATATTTCTACGACCATATTTTGTCATATCCTCATAAAGTTGGGGATCAGCTTCTTTAATACGGAGAACGAACGGGTTCTTCTCCTCACGCTTGGAATCATAAATTTTGAAGGCTCCACGCTCTTTAGCCATCG
>DMYZ01000285.1:407-3434 GCA_003483565.1 Prevotella sp. | reverse complement strand
TTCATATTCCTTTTCCAGATCTTTTTCAAGAACATGAAATGGTTTTCTGACGAATTCAGGCATCAGATGCCCTACACACCAGGGATTCATTTTAGGATTCCCTATAATTGATTTTGGCACATAATTCAAAAGCGGAGCCACTTTCAACGCCATATTATAGATAGAATAATTTCTGTAAACCCAGGACATTCCCCATGACATGAGTTTCTTCTCTGAGTTGGCAGTACCGAAATGCTCAAGTTGCTGACGCCAAAGATAAATCTGGCTTCCAGGATTGACATGAACAGGACAGACATCATCACAACTCAAGCAGAGAGAACAGGCAGAAATATTGCCACTATTTGCCTTCGGATCTTTCAACATTCCCAGATCTATGCCGATCGGACCAGGAATAAAGAAACTATAACTATAGCCCATCGAGCGACGATACACCGGACAAGTATTCATACAAGCACCACAACGGATACACTTCAGAGTCTCCCAATGATCTGGATTTGCGATAAAGTCACTACGGCCGTTATCAACCAAGATTACATACATCTCTCCACCCGGACGAGGCTTCCGGAAATGTGAAGTATAGGTAGTAGTGGGCTGCCCCGTAGCACTCCTGCACAGTAAACGCTGAAAGAATGCCAGTGATTCATAATCGGGAATCACCTTCTCCAAACCCATGGCCGCAATATGCAACTTAGGCATTGACGTAGCCATGTCCGCATTCCCCTCATTAGTGCACACGACGACATCACCTGTCTTCGCTACGCCAAAATTACAACCCGTCATTCCTGCACCAGCTTCCAGAAACTCACTACGAAGACTGTTACGTGCACAGCGGGTCAAATAAGTAGGGTCATCATTGCCTTTCTCAGGAGAAATGCCATCTGCCTCAAAGGTATGAGCTACCTGTTGACGGGTAATATGGATAGCCGGTACTACAATATGTGCGGGTTTCAAATGCATCAGTTGTAAGATACGCTCACCCAGATCGGTCTCTACCACATCGATACCTTTCGACATCAGGAAATCATTCATTCCACACTCTTCTGTCAGCATGGATTTCGATTTGACTATCTTCTTCACCTGATGGTCTGTCAGTATTTTCAAGACCATCTGATTGAACTCTTCTGCATCTTTAGCCCAAAGTACGTGAACACCATTCTTCTTCAGGTTTGAGGAAAACTCCTCAAGATAATCAGATAGATGAGAAATCGTATGACGCTTGATTGCACTAGCCTTTTCACGCAATTCTTCCCATTCAGGAATCTGGCTGACCATCTTATCTCTTGCCATGCGCATCCCCCAGAAAGTCTGGTCATGATGCGTGATTTTAGCAGGTTCTTTCAAGAATTCTCTTGCTTTCTTTGCATGTAATGTACTCATAATCCAGCTGCTAATATTTCAACGACGTGCTTAAATTTTATATTTTTGTGCTCTTTTTGGGCAATACCTTGCAGATGCATCAGGCAAGAACAATCCGGTCCAGTAATATATTCTGCCCCTGTAGCAATATGGTCAGCAAGTTTATCCTCACCCATCCGTTTGGAAACATCAGGCTCCTCTACTGCAAACATTCCTCCAAAGCCACAACATTCATCCGACCGTTCAGGTTCTTTCACGGTAATGCCACTGACCAGATTCAGCAGATCAACAATCTTATTGAATCGAGGACCAGAAAGTTCTGTTGGAGACGAAAGTCCTAACTCTCGTACACCATGACAAGAATTGTGAACACTGACGACATGAGGAAACTTCCCGGGTAAGGCCGTGACCCTCAGGATATCATGAAGAAATTCGACGACATCATAAACCTTCTCTGAAACCGTACAATTGCTTAATATCTTAGGATAATTAAAACGGATAAAAGCAGAACAGGATACGGATGGGATAACAACATAATCGAAATCCTTAAAGACTTTCTCGAATTTCTCGACCAATGGCCTTGACATCCTCTCAAAACCTGCATTTGCCATAGGCTGGCCACAACAGGTCTGCTTTGGAGGATAGGTCACGTCTACACCCAAATAGTGAAGAAGCTTGCTAGTAGCCACACCTACCTGAGGATACAATGCATCTACATAGCAAGGAATAAACAGACCAACTTTCATAACATTTATCTTATAAAAACTAGCTGAGAAATAATTCTCAGTTATTATTTACAAATATAAAAAACATTTTACATAAAACATCATACAATCTTCACTTTTATCCTTACATATAACGATAGGGAGCTTATAAACGATTATAAAAAAAAGGATTATCCATATAATGATAAGTCGAGTTTACAATTTAAAATGATTTCTTCTTTTGTACACCGAGAATCATAGATTAAGGCTTGACTTATTTTAATATAGTATATTCTTTCACCCGCTTTATCCTATTAAAAAATTGAAACGGACTTTATATCAAAATCACCAGAAAATGATGAAAAAAAAGACAGATTATAAACTCGTTCAAAATAAAAACCGTACTTTTGCAATTAGGATGAATCTATTATATCAGAGGGTCACTCATCCTCATATATTCAAAATGTGCCTTTTAGCAAGTGACCATCCGATAAAAACGAACAGGGGAAAAGACAAACCTGTTCGTAGCATATACCCCCCACAAGAAAGAATATCTGAATAAGTTTACTTACTGGTATCAAAAGAAGGCTTTGATATGAAACGACTGCTATTGATCGTTGATCCGCAAATCGATTTTATCAACGGATCCTTACCTGTTCCCGGGTCTGCAGAAGCATTGAATGCTTTATCAGAATACATAGAGCAACAAGATGGAGTATATGACTGTAAAGTTATCACTGCAGACTGGCATCCTTACCATCATTGCTCTTTTAAGGAAAATGGAGGCGAATGGCCCGTACATTGTGTACAGAATTCTATTGGAGCAGCTCTTTTCCCGGCCCTTTTCAAACCCCTCTATACCACACAGGGATCTGTAACGATTCTCTATAAAGGAATTCTTGAAGATACAGAAGAATATTCTATCTTCAGTAATCCTGCTTCCTCCCAAAAATTACAATCCATTATC
>DMYZ01000285.1:0-257 GCA_003483565.1 Prevotella sp. | reverse complement strand
ACTCCTATCCTAAAGGCAGGATAAGATAAAATTTAAGATAGCTTTGAATTTTTCAGACTCTCATACTAGTATACTATAAAAAATCAATTTTATAATCATGGAACAGATAATTCAACACTTTACAGACGATGACCTGTATAAATTTACAATGTGTTGTGCTGTCATCGACAACTTCCCCAGAGCTCAAGTCAAATACAGATTCAAGGATCGGGATAATCTAGTGTATCCTAAAGGGTTTGCAGACGAGTTGAACCACC
>DMYZ01000170.1 GCA_003483565.1 Prevotella sp. | reverse complement strand
ATCATACACTTACGGCTTTTTTAGCTCTAATAGGCCGGTAAAAATCGGTGATAAGACTGTCAATGAAAACGTTTTTGATGGCAATTTACATAGCGATTCGAATCGAATCACTTGCTATCTATAATATAGCCGTAAAGCTATATGCTGCTCACTCTGATCCTTTAACAAGTAATGCCTTTAAGCTATCATGGCTTCTCCACAGTTCTGACACTTATGCGTAATAAATTCAAAACCTAACGTAAGGAGCAAGACGCTGAATCTCTTCCGGAGAGAAATCTTTGAAAAGATGTAGATCAGCAAGACTGTGCAAGGGACCTTTCAATCTGCGATAATCACATATTTCCCTGGCCTGATAAAAGTTAATGTACGGGTGGCGTCGCATCTGATTTAAAGTCAATTTATTTAAATTTAATTTATTTACATTTAAAGGATTAACTTTAAAGTAATGCAAAGCCTCCTCGGGGAAACCATCTATTTCCAATAGCTGTTGAATATGTACATATCCTCCTAAGCGATTACGATAGCTGACAATCATTTTTGCATAACCACTTCCTATTCCCGGGACTTTCTTCAATGCAGAAGTATCAGCAGTATTCAATTGTACATATTGTCCTAAGCGTAACTTTAAAGGATATAGAATAGTATCTCTCTCAGCATTTTTCCCTGACATCTCTGAAGTTTTGGGATTTTTAGTATAGAAATCAGAGGCAGGCTGATAACCCTGCCCTATATGGATATATGGAGCCAGCTGTTTATATTGTTTTAGAGTAAGCCCATATAAACGCGCAAAATCTTCAGGTTGACGATATATTCCACCTTTTGCTCTATAACGATATATACTTCTTACCTGCCACGGTTGGAGCCCTAAAGCTAACAACTGAGTGCTATCAGCTGTATTTGGATCAAATGGGAAAAGGGAAGCTTGCCGCCCGTTCACTTGATAATATTTTTCCCCATTTTTCGAGTATAAAGGACGGACGCTACCATTATGTCCATAAAATCGGAGAGAATCTTCTTTTGACATATCAGCACGTTTATAGCGTGAACCTGTGTAAAAAACGAGTAAAAAGGCGATGATAATTACAGCCAGCAATACAAGTAAAGCTTTCCTGTCATTTTTCTGTAAATAAAAAATTTGTTTCCAAATATTATGCATCTTTATTGTGGTTACTTATCTGAGTTATTCGCTCAATAAAGAAACGCACTCCATCAAATCTTTATTATGCCGATCTGCCGCAAAAATATAAAGAAAATACAAAGAGGACTAATAAAACGCACAGCAAAAAGCCACACACTATACATTGTCCCCTTAACAGTACCCCAATTAGTAAATTCATCGCGGGATATTTTTTTAGGGACAAACCAACCTAAGAATATACAAGTCAGGAAAGAGCCTAATGGCAACAGCACATTGGAAGTAATAAAATCACAACAATCGAGAAAAGACTTGTTACCTGCAAAATGGGACAAGAAGTCACTTCCCCCAGATGATAATGAACAGAGAATACCAATAAGAACACAGACAACAGTTTCAATCCAAGCCCCTTTTTTTCGAGTAATATGCATCTCTTCATAAAAAAAAGCAGTTCCAATTTCATGCATGGAAATAGTAGAAGTCAACGCAGCCAAAGCCAACAAAGCATAAAAAAGAAGTGAAATAATATAACCCAATATAGGCATCCCCGAAAAAACTTGTGAAAACACATTCGGTAAAGTAATGAAAATCAAAGACGGGCCACTGTCTGGCTTGACACCAACAGAAAAGGCTGCGGGGAATATCATCAATCCTGCCAATATTGCAACAAGAGTATCTATCAAAGCTATCTGTCCTGCCGATTTCAGCAAATTAGTCTGTCTGCTGAAATAAGAAGCATAAGTACAGAGGCACGCTGAACCCAAACTTAACGAAAAAAAGGACTGTCCCAAAGCATCAAAAATAACAGTTGAGTTTAACTTTGAAAAATCCGGCTTATACAAAAATTCAATACCTTTGTACGCATTTGGCAATGTACAGGAGGCAATGACAATAACAATTAGGAGGATAAACAAGGTAGGCATCATAATATTAGACGCCTTTTCAATGCCATTGCGTACTCCCTTAACCACAACGAAATGAGTAAGCAAAATAAAAATGATAGTCCATAGCAAAGGCTTGATAGGATCAGAAGAAAAATCTTTGAAATAAGTCTGCGCATAAGTGACATCTCCGTTAAGATGTCCACATATAGAGGCAAAAAGATATTGTAGACACCAGCCAGCTATCACCGCATAAAAACCAAGAATAATTATGGACGTGAACACACCCATATAACCAATAACCCCCCAAGGGCCTTTTCGGGAAAGGCTACAATAAGCACGTGCGGCATTAGCAGCAGAATGGCGGCCAATAATAAATTCAGCTACCATCCCAGGAATTCCTAACACCAAAACACAGCCAATATAGACAATAACAAATGCGGCACCACCATCCTGACCGGTAAGATAAGGAAAACGCCAGATATTTCCCAAACCTACCGCAGATCCTGCCGTTGCGAGAATTACACCTATTTTTGTACCAAAATTGCCTCTTGCTTCCATAATCTTATTCTACTTATCTTTACTCTCTTCTATATTTAAATTACATGAAACTGATGAAGGAAAATCGCCAGGATACACAACGGGCAAATAAATCTGACCATAAAAAAATAAACACCAAAAAATGTTGATTTCAACGTCCCCCAGTTGGAAAACTCATCTTTCACAATATGTTTAGGAACGAACCAACCTAGAAATATACAAGTCAGAAAGCCGCCTATAGGCAGGAATATTTGTCCCGTGATAAAATCGAACATCTCGAAGAGTGACTTCCCCCCAATACACAATCCTCTCCAATCACCTAAAGACAAAGAACAGATAGAGCCAATAATGATTGTAGATATTGTGACCAGCATCGCACCCTTTTTCCTGCTAATATGCAGTTCCTCATAAAAAAAAGCTGTGCTCACCTCATGAAGAGATATCAGCGATGTCAATGCAGCCAGAGAAAGCAAAGCATAAAACATCACAGAAACAATAACACCCACAATAGGCCAACCACTAAAAGCTTGCTGAAATACATTCGGAAGAGTAATAAAGACTAAAGATGGGCCACTGTCGGGTTTTACTCCAACAGAAAATGCAGCGGGAAAAATAATCAAACCCGCTAATATTGCGACCAATGTATCTATAGAACATATCTGAACTGCAGATACTGTCAAGTTAGTTTGACGTGTAAAATAAGAAGCAAAAGTACAAATGCATCCCATAGCAATACTCAAAGAATAGAAAGACTGTCCTAAAGCCCCAAGGAAAACGTCTGCGGTAACTTTATGCCAGTTAGGTAAAAACAAAAAGGCAACACCTTTTCCTGCATTCGGCAACATGCAAGCAGCTACGACCATTATTATCAGAAGAATAAACAATGTTGGCATCAGCATCTTTGAAACGCGCTCTATACCTGCCCGTACACCATGAATAATGACAAGATGAGTAATGACAAGAATTACAATCGTCCAAAATACCGGTTTTATCGGATTCTGAGAAAAAGAAGCAAAATATTCCTGAAAATATTGAGGATCACCTTTTAGGTGCCCTGCCAAAGTAGCAAAAATATATTGAAAGCACCATCCTGATACTACAGCATAATACCCCGTAATAAGAAAACCTGTGATAACACCAAGAAGTCCTACAAACTTCCAAGGTTTGTTTTCAGACAGAACACTATAAGCACGATAAGTATTAGATGCACCATGACGGCCAATAATAAACTCATTAAGCATACAAGGAATACCCAGCAATAATACACATCCTAAATAAATGAGAATGAAAGCAGCCCCGCCATTATCACCAGCCATATAAGGGAAACGCCATACATTACCCAAGCCGACAGCAGAACCGGCCGTTGCAAGAATGGCTCCCATCTTACTTCCAAAATTTCCTCTCTCTTCTTTTGACATATTATTTTTATATCTTATATTTACTTAAACAGTGCAAAATTATAAAAAATATGCGTCAAAGAAGACAAAATAGAAATAAAATATGACTCTTTTGTTCTTCTTTCTAAGAATAGAGCCTACTTATATTACAATTCATCGATATTCTTCAGGAATAGTATTTTTCCATATAGAGAAAGGACAAACCAAAAGATGAGAATTATAAAACCTTCTGTCACCAGTTACTTCTTTCCCTATAAAAGCAGGTTTTTCATAGGATTCATCGGATGCAGAAAGCTCTACCTCTGCCATAACAAGCCCTTCATTGTCACCATAAAACTCATCTATCTCAAAAGTGTGCTTTCCACTGTTTACCAGATAACGGCACTTATCAATAATTCCACCCTTACAAAGGTTCATGAGATGTCGCGCCTCATCAAGAGAGACCTCTTTTTCAAACTCATAGCGAGAGATGCCATCAAGCGAAGGACCCTTTATTGTAAGATAAGCCTTGTCATCACGAATGCGTATACGAACAGTGGCTCCATCAGCAGGTATATACCCCTGCTGGATATGACTATAGGAAAAGGCGGTACGCTTATACATGCCGCCTTTCTTTACCAAGAATTTTCTTTCAATTTCTAGTCCACTCATGCTTCTATTCCTTTGTTATAGAATATAACATAAAAATAACAGCCAAGATAATGAGACCGATGAAAATCCAGTCTATAACTCTTTTACCTCTTTTTTCCTGTTTGGCCTCATAAGCATCATGCTTGGCCTTTCTAAGTGCTTTATTACTACTCATAGTCTATCTTTTATAAAGGTTATTCTGCTTGAGCTGCATCTGATGCAGCAAATTCCATAAGGTAAGCCTTAATAAAGTCATCAATTTTACCATCCATAACTCCATCAACATCAGAGGTTTGATAATTGGTACGATGATCTTTTACTCGCCGGTCATCAAAAACATAACTTCGAATCTGACTACCCCATTCTATTTTTTTCTTGCCTGCTTCAACCTTTGCCTGCTCTGCCTGCTTCTTCTTCAATGCGCGGTCATACAACTGTGATTTTAAGAGCAGCATCGCCTTTGCACGGTTCTTCGGCTGGTCTCGAGTCTCGGTATTCTCGATCAAAATTTCTTCCTTCTCACCTGTATCAGGATCTTCATACTGATACCGTAAACGGACACCAGACTCTACTTTATTAACATTCTGTCCACCAGCACCGCTTGAACGGAAAGTATCCCAGGAAACTCTTGCCGGATCAACATACACTTCTATCGTATCATCAACCAAAGGAGTAACAAATACAGAAGCGAAACTCGTCATTCGCTTTCCCTGAGCATTATAAGGAGAGACGCGGACAAGACGATGTACACCATTTTCACATTTCAAAAAACCATAAGCATACTCCGAACCTTCTATGGTCATTTCGACACTTTTGATACCTGCTTCATCACCTTCCTGCATACTGGTAATCTTGACCTTATAGCCATGAGCTTCAGACCAGCGCATATACATACGCATCAGCATAGAAGCCCAGTCTTGACTTTCTGTACCCCCTGCCCCTGAATTAATTTTCATGACGGCATCCATAGGATCCTCTTCCTGCCGAAGCATATTCTTCAGCTCAAGTTCCTCAACAGCCTCGACAGCCTTAGCATAGTCAGCATCAACTTCTTCCTCTGTGACCATTTCATCTTTATAAAAGTCAAAAGCAAGTTGAAGTTCATCTGCCAGCCGATTCACCTCACGGTAACCGTTAAGCCACTTTTCTATACCTTTGACCTTTTTCATCTGCTCTTGAGCATACTTAGGATCATCCCAGAAATCAGGAGCCTGAGTACGCAATTGCTCTTCCTCAAATTCAACCTTCTTCTGATCTATATTCAAATAACGATGGAGAGCATCCCTACGCTCCAAGACATCTTTTAATTGATCTGACGTAATCATCTACTTACCTTTCTAGAATTCATACATTTTGTCGATTAATTCTTTATAATTTTTATTGATTACAGTCCTTCTCAACTTTAATGTATTCGTCAATTCACCGAGCTCCACAGAAAAATGATGTGCCAAAAGAGTAAGATGCTTGATCTGCTCGTATGGTGCTAGCTGCTGTTGTAAAGTTTGTATTCTGTCAAACATCATTTTCTGTACTTCTACACTTTGACAGAGCTCTTCTCTTGACTCAACCTTAATGCCATGTTCCCTGGCCCAATCCTCTATCAAACGGAACTCCGGTACAATAAGTGCAGAAACGAACTTACGCTGATCTGCAATAACTGCTACCTGATCAACATATTTATCAACCAAGAGAAGTGATTCTACCATCTGGGGAGCAATATACTTGCCATTAGAGGTCTTAAACAAATCTTTAATACGTTCCTTCAAGAAAAGCTCACCATCCTTCATATAGCCTGCGTCCCCTGTGTGAAAGAAACCATCTTCATCAAAAGACTTTGCATTGATATCATCCCGATGATAGTATCCAGGTGTAATGGTCTTGCCTCTCAAAAGGATTTCATCATTCTCGCCTATTTTCACGTCAATTCCATCAAGAGGACGTCCTACAGAATTCATAGAATACGGCTTGTCAACACGATCACAAGATACAGTAGCAAGGCTCTCGGTAAGACCGTAGCCCACCATCATGAAGATACCAATAGAATGGATAAATTCCTTCACTTCCGGTGATACATACGCACCTGCCGTAGGGAAAATATGTGGATGTTCCAGACCTAACTGTTTACGGACAAGGCTTAATATCGTCTTGTTAACCAGCTGATATTGTACCTCGAGGAGAGCAGGAACCCACTTGCCTCGAGCTTTGTATTCAACATTTCTCTTTCTCCCAATAGCCAATGCTTTTTCAAATATTCGCTTCTGTATAGGATTGGAGGAATCTATCTTCGCCTTAACAGCTATAT
>DMYZ01000131.1 GCA_003483565.1 Prevotella sp. | reverse complement strand
ATATGGACTACTATTTTATTGCTGGAAAGAATATAGACCAAGTTGTTTCCGGTTATCGTACCCTAACAGGAAAAGCTCAGGTTTATCCCAAATGGGCTTTAGGCTACTGGCAGAGTCGCGAGCGCTATAAGACTTCAGGAGAAATAGAACGTACATTAGAGGAATTCCGCAAGCGCCATATTCCCATTGACAATGTCGTACAGGATTGGAATTACTGGAAACTTGACAGCTGGGGCTCTCATCAGTTTGATGTTACTCGTTATCCTGACCCCCAAGCCATGATGGACAGTATTCATGCCATGCATGCACATTTTATGATCAGTGTGTGGCCTAAGTTCTATTGTTCTGTCAAGAATTACAAGGAGCTGGATGCTCATGGCTGGATTTATCATCAGGCTGTAAAGGATAGTATCTATGACTGGCTTGGTTTTATGGGATCTTTTTATGATGCTTATGCGCCAGGTGCCCGAAAACTGTTCTGGAAGCAAATGAATGATAATCTTTACAGTAAATATAACTTTGGTGTTGATGCATGGTGGATGGATGCTTCAGAACCGAATGTGCGTGATTGTACTCCGATGTGGTATCGTAAGGCACTTTCAGGCCCGACGTATCTGGGATCGTCAACAGAATTTTTTAATGCTTATAGTCTTGTTAATGCAGATGCTATTTATAATGGACAGCGCAGTGTGAATCCTAATCAACGTGTCTTTCTGCTTACCCGAAGTGGATTTGCAGGCTTGCAGCGTTATGGTACGGCATCATGGAGCGGGGATATAGCTTGTCGTTGGGAAGATATGCGGGCTCAGATGACAGCAGGATTGAATTACAGCCTTGCGGGGTTACCGATATGGGGGATGGATCAAGGCGGTTTTACTCCGGAGGACCGCTATACGAGTCTTTGGTCTAAAGGTATGATGAATGATTCAAACAATGCTGATTTAAAGGAATGGAGGGAGTTGCAAACCCGTTGGTGTCAATTCGGAGTTTTTGTTCCTCTTTTCCGTGCTCATGGCCAGGGACTTTACCGTGAGCCTTGGAATATAGCTCCGGAGGGGACTCCTACTTATAAATCTATTATTTATTATGATAGGCTACGTTATCGTTTGATGCCATATATCTATAGTCTTGACGGAGCAATCCATTTCAAAGATTATACTCCTATGCGTGCCCTTGTAATGGATTATGAAAAGGATGATAATGTGCTGGATATCAAGGATCAATGGATGTTCGGACCTTCTTTGATGGTTTGCCCTGTCGGCTACTATGGTGTACGCCGGCGTAATGTTTACTTGCCTAAGCAAAATGGTTGGTATGATCTTTATACTAATAAGTATTACAAGGGTGGTCAGACTATAGATGCGGATGCTCCTTATGAGAAAATTCCGGTCTTTGTACCGGCTGGTGCCATTCTTATTTATGGTCCGGCTATAGAATGGACAGATGAAAAGCCTGCAGATACACTTTCTGTTTATGTTTATGCTGGTAAGGATGGTCACTTTACCCTTTATGAGGATGAGGGTACTAATTATAATTATGAGAAGGGAATGTATTCTATGATTGACCTGATATATAATGATAAGCAGCACACACTAAGCATTGAAACCCGTAAAGGATCCTTTAAAGGAATGTTACAGAAGCGTATATTCAAGGTTGTTTATCGTACTCAGAACAATCAAGTGAAAAATCTGAATCTTGATGCTGCTTATGATAAGTGGATAAAGTATACAGGCAAAAGGGTTATTATAAAATTATAGAATAAGCGTATACACTATATCGTTAAAAAGCGGACAGTCTTCTTAGTAAAGGCTCTCCGCTTTTTTAGAAAAAATAGTGTTTGATGCTATTTTCTTTATTTTCCAATAGTGATGGTATATTCACTCATAAAACTTGATCCAGGAAGAAGCTGGTTCATGAGATATTTATCTTTGAATTCTCCCTTGTAGTCAGCCCAGTCATGGATGCCATACCATGGTTCTATACAGATGAAAGGAGCATGCTTTCCTGATGGACTCCATATTCCTACTGCTGGAGTTTTGATATCTAGTGTTACTGCAGGTTTATCATCCTGATCAAGTAATTCTATATGTTTTAACTGGCTGCGGTCAAAGATGACGGCATCTTCAGCGAAGGATTCTTCGGTAAAGTTCCAAATACCTTCTTTCGTTTCTATTTTATGATATCCAGGAGTAATGCAGCCACCGGTATTTCCATAAAGACGTTCCGGGGACGGATTATTGAAACGAAGTTTACCTTTCAGATGTTCTCCCTTTTTTGCTCCAGGTACAAGGAATGCCGGATGCCCTCCAATTTGGAAATAGATAGTCTTGCTGTCTATATTCTCTACATGCCAGATTACATGAATTTTATTACCTTCCAGACGGTAGCTGATGGCAAGATTAAAAAGATAAGGATAGTTTTCAAGTGTTTCCTGGTTTGATGTCAGTGCATAAGTGATACGATCTTCAGACTTAGAAATAAGTTTAAAATCAGTATCACGGGCAAACCCATGACGATCTAAATGATATTCCTTATCCTGAATGCGATACGTATCTTTCCATAGACCACAGACGATAGGAAAGAGAA
>DMYZ01000197.1 GCA_003483565.1 Prevotella sp. | reverse complement strand
TTATTGGTGGGGGACTGACCGGGCTGTTTAATGGCATGCTTGGTATTTCCGGACCATTAAGTAGTGCCGTATTTCTTACGCTTGATCTTTCTCCGGTGAGTTACATTGCCACTGAGGCAACAGCTGCAGCGATTATGCATGTGGTGAAAGCCGTCGTTTACGAACAGTTTAACCTGATGAATATGCATGTTTTTTTTAACGGTCTCTTTATTGGTTGTGCTATGATGGCAGGCAACATTCTTTCGATGAGACTTATTCGATTTGCTCAAAAAGATTTTTATCGGAAAGTCGTAGCTTCTGTCATGATTGCTGTTTCTTTATGGTTGATTATAGAGAATATTTAATATGTTTTTTCAAGTGAGAATCAGAATTACTCTTACTCGAAAGCTGATAATTAAAAGATTTTATTAGGATAATCCCAAACTTATGTTTAGCTGATTGCCAAATAGCTAAGAATACAAACTAACTCTTAATCTGTGTCCGGATACTGTCCCGATATAAAACCGAAAAATGCTTGGAAACCTTTGCACAAAGGACTTCCAAGCATTATAGTTGCGGAGGCAAGACTTTATATCGAAGGTTTATCCTTTAACAAGTCCCTGTTTATCGCAATTACCGCAAAGCGTAACATACCTATTTCCCCAAATTTGTTCTTTTTTAGTCTGAAATTTGTCCGAGTTTTCGGACATAAAAAAAAATATAAGTATTTAATTATTAGATATTTTGAAAGTTTCGATTAATTGAATATTTTGTTTTTTCAGGTAATCGATCATCTCATTTTTGTCTTGCACAACTCCTTGTAAGTCCTTTATCGTTTGTTGTAACACTTCCGGACTTTGGCCAATTGAAAATGTATTATGGTGATTGTTACTCACAATAGTTTGTCCAGTTGGAGCGGGAAAGTTATCAAAGAATGATTCCATGGGAACATTGAAATGTTTAGCCAATTTTTCCAAGGTATCACTGTCTATAGATTTCTTCCCTTTGAAATAGGATGGAGTTGCATGTGACGAAGCTCCAAAAATGGCAGTAATAAAAGTCTTTGATTTCTCTCCTTTAGCCTTGAATAAGGCGATTACTTTGTTTCCGTCAAACATAATAAAATTTGTTAATTATCTTACTACAACATGATTTTAATCCCATTTAATTAGGATTTTTGAAAATTGTGTTGTACATTTGCAAACAAAGATAATAATTTAAAGTGTAACACACAAGCAAATGAATAAAGAAAAGAAACAAGTAGACATTAGGGACTATTACAAAAATCTTGGCAGAGCTGAGAAAGGAAAGTTTCTAAAGTATCTAACAGAGAATTATGATTTAAATTACTCTACTCTCTCAGCTAAATTAGGGGGTAGGAGAAAATTAAAGAAGATAGAATGTGCAGTAATTCAATCCACAATAGAACTTGGAGTATGGAACAGGTAGAGTTTTTCGTATCCCCGGAAGGGAAAGTCTATTTTGATCAGGGGAACGGATATGAACCTTTTAAGCAGGACGATCGTGAGATTATTGCATTTATCCTATTCAAATTACATGAGTTCTACCAACCAACATTTGATAAACTTGCTGAACTATATGCTAAGTCAAAGCCCAACAAGTGGTATTTTGAATATAAGATAGCCTCTAGATTTATTAGATGTAATTTCGGAGATCTAGACAAGTTAACTTTTGATATTAATTTTGGAGCCTTAAATTTCGAAGAGGTGCGTTGTCCACTAAGAGGGATTTGTGACTATGAAGGAATTATTTGTAAGCCAAAGTTAACTATTGCTATTAATCCTGAAGAAAAAAAAGTTGCTAAACTGTATGCGAAGGGATCAACAATAAGCGATATTGCTATGACATTACAGAAAAGTGTTTGTACCGTTGATAACCAAATAAATAATGTAAGGATAAAATTAGGACTAAATTCTTGTAGAGAAATAATTAAATATTTTAATACTAATAATTTAACATTCTAAACCTTAACGGAATAATTTACTGATAATTTTGAAATAAGAATATAGACTATGATTAATCAAAAGACAATAGACCAAGTACTTGATAAAGCCAACATTGTTGATATTGTTTCTGACTATGTACAATTGTCAAAAGCCGGAGTAAACTACAAAGGATTGTGTCCGTTTCATACAGACCATAATCCATCATTTGTGGTAAGTCCAGGAAAGAATATTTGCCATTGTTTTTCTTGTGGCAAGGGTGGAAATCCTATAAATTTTATCATGGCTAAAGAATCCATGCCTTTTACAGAAGCGGTTAAGCATTTGGCAAAAAAATATAATATACAGATAGAAGAAGACCATCATCAGTATACTGATAAAGAGCGTGAAGAGCAATCCAAGAAAGAAAGTCTTGAAATTGTTTATTCAGCAGTAACAGAATTTTATTTTAAACAGCTACATTCCAATACATCTGATTCAAAAGCAGCCTTGGACTATGTTAACAAACGATGGAATGGTGCAGAGGAAAAGGTCGTTCAAGGAACGAAAGTCGTAAATTTTCCAGAGAAGAATTTTCCTGATCTCGCTCGTATTGGATTTGCCTCAAGTGGTTGGGATAACTTGGTGCAATTTTCAATGAAAAACGGCTACTCCTTAAAACTAATGGAAGATGTCGGGCTGATAAAAATATCATCTAAAGGTACATATATAGATGTATTTCGTAACCGGATAATGATACCATGGCGTGATCGTTGGGGAAAAGTAAGAGGATTTACTGCGAGAAAGCTCAGTGAAGACAGCGATGCTCCAAAATATATAAATAGTAAAGAAAGCTTTTATTTTCACAAGGGAAGTACTATATTTGGATTTGATTTAGCCAAGAATGCAGGTGCTCGTGAGGAAAAGTTCTATCTGGTGGAAGGAAATCCGGACGTAATGAAATTGCAGTCGCTTGATATCGATAACACAATTGCACCAGGTGGTACTGCATGGACTCATGATGAGTATGAGCAGCTGAAAAAATTTCATGCAACACTGTGTTTTATTCCAGATGCAGATGATCCGGGTATTAAAGCTGTTATGAAGAATGGCCGGAAAGCAGTGCAAGAAGGATTTCGGGTAACTGTAAAGGAGATTCCAAGAACCAAGGATGGAAAGAAGCAGGACGCGGATAGTTATATTAAGAGCCGGGCAATGCTGAATGAACTTGACGAAGTGGATTATATAGAGTGGATATCTGCATATAATCTTCGAGACGTAGAAAATACAAGTGAACTGACGGATAAAATAGGTGATATATGTAATATTATTATAGACCTTGAAGAGGATGTACAACAGACGGCAATGTTAGAAAAACTTGGTACCAAGTATGGTCATAAGAATATTTGGAAGCAAGGATTAAAACGTGCCAAGGAATTGCGTTTGCGCAAGAAAACAGAAGCAATCAGTAAGAAGGGTGATATTGACTTGTTGCAAAAATATGGATTCTATGAAATGGCCAATTGCTATTATAGTAATCAGGGAGATAATACAATTCAGTGGAGTAACTTCACAATGAAACCACTTTTTCATATAAAAGATTCTTTTAACGCCAAACGCATTTATGAGCTGAAGAATTACCGCAATCACACAGAACTGATAGAGCTGAAAACTGAAGAGTTGATATCACTTCCGAAATTTAAGCAGCGAATAGAATCGTTAGGTGATTTTCTTTGGCTTGTAAGTGATAGGGAATTAAATAAGTTAAAAAGTTATCTATATGAGAATACAGAGACTGCTGTCGAAATAAAGCAACTAGGTTGGGCACATGATGGATTTTTTGTTTGGGGAAATGGAATATATGATGCAGGTAGTAAGTTCCTGCCAGTGGATGAATATGGCATAGTAAGAGTAGAAAAAAACATGGACGATAACAAACAGGAGACTGATAATTATTATCTTCCGGCCATGAGTAAGATATATGCTGATGAAAGAGAGTTGTATAGGTTTGAACGTCAATTCATCTTTGACGAAGATCATTCATCAATTTCACTTCATGATTATGCTAAGATGACCGCTGATGTATTTGGAAATAATGGAAAAGTAGGTATTATGTTTTTATTGGCTACACTTTTTCGAGACGTAATAGTAAGTAATACCAAAAACTTTCCCATACTTAATTTGTTTGGACCAAAAGGATCAGGTAAAACAGAACTTGGCCATACCTTGATGAGCTTTTTTATTAAGAATAATACTCCACTTAATATACAGAATGCCACTATTGCTGCATTGGCAGATGCCATAGCACAATGTTCGAATGCACTGGTACATATAGATGAATATAAGAATACAATAGACCCTGTAAAGGTGGAATTTCTAAAAGGGTTATATGATGGCGCCGGCCGAAGCCGTATGAATATGGATCTTGACAAAAAACGTCAGATCACAAGTGTTGATAGTGCAGTGATACTATCTGGGCAGGAGATGCCAACCGTCGATATTGCACTTTTTAGTCGTACAATATACTTAACATTTGATGTAACCGTGCACGATAAAGAATCAAAAGACAAATTCAATTCTTTTACAGCTGTACGCAAAATGGGAGTGTGCCATTTAACTAATCAAATATTAAGTCACAGAGCTAAATTCGAAACAGAATTTTACGACAATTATCAGTTTGTGACCAAAGATGTAGAACAGAATCTTGTTAATAATGAGATAGAAGATAGAATATGGCGTGACTGGTGCGTATTGCTGGCTTCTTTCTATACGCTGAAAGATGTTGTCGATCTTCCATGGACGTATAATGAGTTAAGAGATATCACTATAGAAGGTATCAAAAAACAAAATAAAGAATGTGCATCCAGCAATGAGATGGGAAATTTCTGGTCAATGATCGGTGTAATGGCTCAAGCAGGAATGATAGATTATGATGGTGATTATAAGATTAAGTATCTTGATGGTATAAAGACAAAAAATTCAGAGATGTTATTCACTAAAAATAAACCTGTCCTAATGATTCGCCCCAATAAAATAATTACCCAATATAAAATTATGGCAAAAAAAGCAGGAGAGAATGCTATGCCGGAACGAAGTATTCGTTATTATTTGCAGACTTGTCCTGGATTTTTAGGTCAAAAGAAAGGTTCTGAACGTTTCAAAGTATTTAAGGATGGGAAGATTCAAAAAATATGGAAAGGTGAGGGTGATCAACAGAAGAGTATAGATCTCTGCACATTTGACAATCCATTATGTTTTGATTATCAGGAATTGAAACAGAAATTTGAAATTAATCTTGAAGTAAACTCTTCAGAAGGAGAATATCCTGATGAAATAGAAGATAAGAATGAGGGCAATTTGCCTTTTTAAATAGATAATTTACATATTTTCACATATAAGTTAAAAAATCATAGTCAGTAAGCCCGTAAATCGTGAGATTTGCGGGCTTTTTCATGCTAAAATCGGTTTTCAATCGAAAGTTGATTTTGCACACCCACACAACCCACATTACACACAAGCTTTATTAATCGTTGTTCAGAGCTGCACACATCACTCCACAATATACCCACAAATACCCACATAACTAGATAAGAGTATAAATATAAGTTAAAATACACACAAAATAAAGAATTACACACAAATATTAGAATATGCTTTCTTATAAATATCTGAAAATCAGTAGAATTTAAATTTGTGGGTTGTGTGGGTTGTGTGGGTGCCCAAAATGTATATCCTATTTAAAAGTGATTTACATTTTGTGATAGGATTTATCCTGTTGTAATAGGCTATTACAAAAAAAATTACTATATTTGCCATTATCTAAGTTCCTTATATAATGAGCAAATTTTATTTATACATTCCTGTTCAACCGTTTATCAAGCAATGGCTGGTGAATCATTATGGAAGCGAGCCTATTTTCTTTGACCCAAAATCAATTGAAAATGCCGTTATAAAAACTTTTACTATTAAACGCCCGAAAAATTTAGATGTTGAAAAGCAGAAATCTGATGAGGTGTCTATATGTATACCTGATAATTCTTATAAGGATCCATTAGTCTATAATTATATGGGGCCCAAAGGAAAAAAAGCTGTGCGCGAATGTCTTGATGATATTTTTAAGCAAAACATGTGGTCAGAACTCTATTCACTCATCAATGAAGGAGATGAAATGCGCCATGGTTGCTCTGTTATGAGCGCCATTGATGGTTGGTGTGAAGCTCACGGAATTAGTATTGAGTATGATACTACAATTCGCCAGAGATTCTATAGATTGCGTGATCAACATAAGCGTCATGGGATTAATTTAAAAAAACCTGATAAAACATATGATTAAAATTTATAACTTTTAACATGAAATTCGTTACTACGATAACCTTGTTTATTTCCAACTCCAAACAATATCGTACAGCGACAAAATAGTTAAAACATCCCGATAATAAGCGTACAAATGCAAAATCAATATGAAAACATCAAAACAGATTATAGCAATAGAACGTTGTGTTATTGACAAGTTCAACGGCACACGTCATGTAAGTAATTCTCAGGTGGTGCTGAATAACGGAACGGAATGGAATGATATATGCTTTCATAAGCCTGCGCAACTTACAGTTTCCAACAGTGTTGAAGATAAGCAACTGATTTATACAGCTAAATTAACTTTTGATTCCATGAGTGAACTTGATAGCCAGAAGTATTATGTGTATCGAATAAAAGAGGCAAGTGGCCGTTGGTTGCTTATTGGTAATGACGATAGACCATATCCTGTTACAACTTATACTAATAATCATCCGGCATCAATTTCTGATAAACAGGCTAATGAATATATAGTGAGTTATAAAAATAGAGTTCCTGTACCACAAATAGAAGTATAGCAGGACATTTCTCGAATTTTTATTTATCTCCTGTAGCAGCTATCTTTGCCGGAAAAAGGAGATAAATATGAAATATAATCTACTTATACGCGGAGAAATTGGTAATTGGTGGTCTGGTACATCTGCTGATGATATTATCCAATTTCTCAATCGGCATCAAGACGAGCATCTTGATATAGCCATCTGTTCGCCTGGTGGATATGTTGAGGATGGTCTGGAAATATATCAAGCGCTAAAAGATCATGGAAATGTAACCGCTCATATTATCGGACTGACAGCATCAATAGCTACTGTAATTGCCATGGGGGCAAAAACTGTGGATATGGTGAAAGGATCCCTTATCCTCATCCACAATGCATCTACAGCTGTAGTAGCATGGCAGACTGCAAACAAGCAGGAACTCGATCAGATTATTTCCAAGTGGCAAACCCAACGGAATAATCTTGATACTATGGATAAAGTGATTGCTTATATTTATGGTATGAAAAATGGAAAGAGCCTTGAAGAAAATCTGAATAAGATGGATAAGGCTGAATGGATTACCGCCGATGATGCTCTTGAATTTGGACTTATCGATGAAATTCGTGAAGATGATGGAAGTGATGATGATATTATAAATAAAGTACAGAATTTAGTATCAACTAAAATAAAGGATTATGGTCTTCCTGCTCTTCCAAAAACCACAATTACGAAACCTGAAAGGGCTTTGGCGAATGTGGTTGATGAGAAGGGTGATCCAACAGAAAGTTTTGCGAAAAAGACGTTTCGCAAAATTCAGAACCTAATCAATGGTGAAATCAACGCAAATAAAAAAACAATTGACATGAAGGAATCTTACAAGCAGGTCGCGGGTATTCTTGCAATCGATGCTCTGGAATCCAAAGATGGAAAAATTACTCTGTCTGAAGACCAGATGAAAAAAATTGAGGACCATCTTGTTGACCTTGACAAAAAGGTAAAAGATGCAGAGACGGACAAAGCAACCGCAGTATCAGAACTCACTAAAACTAAAGATGATCTGACGAAAGCGCAGAATGAACTGGCAGAAAGAAAATCAGAGGTCGACAATCTGAAAAATAGTCCTGGTGCAGAAACTAATGAACATGTAGGGGAGAGCAACAGCGAAAAGATTGACTCTTATAACCTGTATAAAAAAATTAATCAATAAATTGGAGGACTTATTATGCCAAATGCACAAGGATCTGTAACAATTACTCCTGATAGTCTTAATACAAGCTTTCAGACTTATCGTCAGGATTTGCTTGTCATGCCAGAGTATGGTCTTGACAAATGTAAGGATGTTATTACTATTCGCCCAAATGTAAGATATAAGGAAACTGTTGGGCAACTTGACGGAGATATGGAATTAGGTCCATATGATCCAACCCGTCGAGATGACGATAATGTAACCGTCACTGGACGCACCTTGGAGACTTTCCTTGGCAGCAGTGTCAAAGGTTTTGACCCTAACTCTGTCGTTAAGAGTATTTATGGTTCGAACATTGTACAGGGTGATGGCTTGAAGGGCGTGCCTATTACACTTGCGGTATGGACATTCCTCATGGGTAAACTTGGAGCCCATCTGTATAAAGATTTGTTCACCGCCAAACGCGACGATGCCGGAAAAACCACAGCCACATTGTTCAACGGTTTCCGCACTATTGCAGATAATGAAATTACTGCTGGTACCATGTCTGCTGCAAAAGGTAATTATCTACAGATTACAGAAGCGCTTACCGAAGCCAATGCTGAGGATATATTTAATAAAGTCTATGATGCTTGCGATGATCATCTTCAGGATGAAGATACAATCTTTCTTTGTTCAAAGAAAAATAAGCGACTCTATGAAAAGAGCTATCAGCTAAATCATGGGTCACTCCCATACAATCAGCAGTTCCAACGTACATATCTCGATGGTGAAAGTAATTGCAAAATTATAGGTCTTGGTAATGTACCAGCAGACTATTTCCAAATTACTACCCAAAGCAATGCTCTGGTAGGTATGGCTACTGAAGGAGATAAGGCTAACTTTGAAGTTCGGCCGTCTTTGCAGAGTCATTTCTTTCTTGATTTCGTTGCTACAATGTTCATGGGCTGTCAGTTTGAGACCATATCCAAGGAGAAATTACTTGTGGCTGAAATCAAAACAGCCTAGTGTTTATAAATAATTAAATTTAAAAATCATGACAGAAATTTGTTCAGATGAAGTGGATCTGTTGCAGGATGTTCGTTTTTGCCGTGGCAAAAAATCTCTTCCAGGTGTTCGCCCCCATGCTTATGTCATCAATAAAAACGATATCCTTAGGTGGCCAACATTGCCAGGTGGTAATGCTAAAAATTTGAAGGATGTGCCAGTCTATATTGATAACTTTGTCTTGAAAGCTGATAAGAAATGGGCAGTTATTGACCTGGTGCCAAATCAAAGCGAGATAAAGTGTGACCAGGTCGGAAACTGGGGCTCTGAAATGTTTAATAATGTTGCTACTCTCGTAGTTCCGGGTACGGAGGAAGAGGCTACAGGACTTGCTTCTGTTCTCAATAATTCAAATGTAGTTATATTGTTACCGACCCGTCAGGGGAAGATACGTGTCATAGGAAATGAGGACTTTGATGTGCAAATTAAGCCTTCTTCTAATACAGGCAAGGGCAGCGGTGATACTAATGCGACAACATTAGAAGCTACTGTTGAAGATGAAGTTGCTGCACCTTTTTACTTAGGTGTTATCGAGACTGCTGATGGAGATGTTAACGGAGCGACTGATCATATAGGAGAATTACTAGCTGCACCTACATATTCGGTAGCCGGTAATAGTAAGGTTACAATTACTAATCCTAATGCTAGCGGTACGCTGTATTATACTGGTACCCCGCAAACAAAAGCTTTGGAATCAGGCGATGCCTTGTTTAAGTCGACGGCTAATGCCAGTATAGATGTAAGTTATACCTCTGGAGGAATTCTGTCGGCCTATGTCGCCAATTCTGACGGTACTGTTATCTCAGCAGTTGTTACTTTAACTGTCACTGCTCCGGCAGCATAATAATTTTTAATTATCATATAATCTAGGGGTGGAAGATGCTTGCTGGCAACCTCCACCCCTTTTTGCTTAATAACTATGAAAGTAGATAATAATTTCACGCAACAAATAGAAGCTTGGCTTGATACCAAGCATGATACTGTAGATAATATAATGCAGGGAGCTGCTCTGCTTTATCGTATAATTCCGAATGCGGCTTTACAACAGCAGATAATGCGCCGTCCTTTGCGCTATGCTGATAAGGTCGTTTATGAGTTGAAAAAGCATTTGCAGTATCGACTTGACGGACTCACGTTACAACATGTCCGCAACATTGATACAGAAACAATACCGATCCTTGCTAAGGTTGTAGAAATGGGACCTACTAATGAACAAACAGATGACCTACCAGGAAGCGAAGCTGAAGATGGCGAAAAAGAAGATCCAACAATGATAGTCCGTCGGGGAAAACGTGATGATCATGAATTACTTCCTGCTAAAATCCAAACTTTGTGGGACAAAAACAGTGAGCGTTGGAATAAAATTAAAAATGCTTTTGAAACTTGTAAAAGTTTAAACAAGTCTTGTGATCGCTACGAGTATTTAAAATTTATGAAAGAAGCCTGGTATACATACAAGCACGACATGAAAGAATATGATTCCTTCGATATGGACAAGTATGTAGAGAGTGCTGATAATGACAATCTTCAGCTTACAAAGGAAGTCTTAAGTGCACGGAGTTATTTGAGTAAGAACAAGTCTATATTTGCATCTCTGAAAAATAGTGACTCTGAAGACGATAAAATGACTGCTGCTAATCTCTTGATAGAAATGCAGAAGAGAGTTGATATTTTAGTAAATTCCGGAGCAGACCATGCAATGAAGGAATCTACAAAGAATGAACTGATAGCCCTTGGTCTTCAATTCGAAAAAGTACCGGCAAAAGATACTTCTGTACAGGAACCTGCAGGCGAACAGAAAAATGATATTACAAATGCTCCAACACAGGAAACTAATGATGCTGTAAGTGATGGTGAAGGGAAAGAAAATTAGTAATTTCCTGAAGCCCTTGCTTCAAAACTCTTTGCAGACTTACTTAGGTACAGGTCTGCATACACTCGGTCTGCTCGGGTGGATACTTGAGCAGACTGGCCCGTCTGACGTTATAGTATCTACGTTCTCTACGAGTGAAGAGTTTCTTTCAGGCTTTTATAATTTACAAAAAAAAGGTTATATAAATCACTCGGTGTTGCTTGCAGATCATAAAGCTTCGCGAAAAACTATGAAACTAAAAGCATTGATGGCTAATTGCTTTGATGATGTGTATCTTGGGGAAAATCATAGCAAAATAGTGTTAGTCACAAATGGTCATATTCAAGTGTCTGTAGTTACATCACAAAATCAAACTTATGGAGGTCGTGCTGAATGTACAATGATTACAACCATTTCAGAAGTATATTCCAACCTTTTTTCTGATTTCCAAAAAATCATAGAACAAAGTATATTGCTAAATGAATTGTTTTAGGAAAGATAAAAAATATAATGATGAGCAGCTGAAAAATATAGAAAAATTAGCAGAAGAACTTACTCCAGCTTCTGAAATAAGTGCTCTTTTGAATCTGCCGTGGTTACTTGTTGATATCAACACACCCAATAATACGGCAAGACTAGCTTATTTGCATGGTATGGCAAAGACTGCCCATGAATTGAGAATTAAGAATTTAGAGTTGGCACGGGCAATGGCTCCATCTGCAATGGATCAGTGTTTTTCAGATTTGAAACGAATGAATAGAGAATTGGAGGATTCATGAGCGTACCTATTGATATCGATGATTATCAAAGATATCTTCCTGTTGATAATAATCAGTTGAAAGATATGCATGTACCGGATCATGTTATTCAACGACTGACCCGGATTCGTGGGTTGTATTCATTTTGGCTTCAGTTCCCTAATAAAACTGTGAATGAACTTGTAATTCAAGATATTGGATATAATCAGATAGGCAAAAGTGAAGCTTATGATGATATACATCTTGTGCAGGTATTATTGGGTAATTTGCAACAGTCAACAAAAGATTTTTGGCGATGGAAAATTAATGCAGAAATCGAACAGGACATGAAAAAAGCTCGTACGGATGGTGATTGGAAGAGTGTCGCTTCCATGCAAAAGAACTTAATTAAGAATAATCGTACAGACCAACCTGATGATATCCAATTACAATACGATAGGATTATTCCGCAGCAATTTGAACCGTGTGATGATCCTACAGTCATTGGCATTAAACCTATTCCTAATCTTCGGCAACATATCAAGGAGCTTAATGCGAAATATAAAAAAGGAAGTAATGTTGAAGATGCTGATTTTGAAGAAGTAAAGGATGATGAATAATAATAATGACTCAAATGAGTTTCGCCAATATTTCAATGATGGCCAACTATATATGCTTGATATCAATGCCCGCGATGAGATAGCTGTTTGTGGTCGTGGTTTTGGGAAAGGTGCGTTCCAGGCTGTACGGATTCTTACAGCAATACAGGGTATGCCTGGATCCATGGGTGGCTTCGTTGCTCCATCTATAAAACGCTGCTTAACCAATACACTCCCGTCAATGTTGATACATCTTGAACGTTGGGGATTTAAGCGTGATTTACATTATATGGTTGGTAAACGTCCTCCGAAATCTTTAAAGTGGAAGGATCCTATATTTACTCCGGCGAATTGGGAAAATACGATATCTTTTTACAATGGGTCTGTTATTTCTGTTATTTCCCAGGATCGGACCGGAACTAGTAACTCCTTATCTCTGGATTATATTATTATTGACGAGGCAAAATTTATAAACTTCGAACAGTTGAAGGATGAAACTTTTCAGGCTAATCGTGGGAATGAAGTATATTTTGGTGATTTCTTTTTGCATCATGGATTGACGATTACCAGTGATTATCCGACAACGAAAAAAGGTAGTTGGTTTCTCAAATATCAAGATATGATGGATCCGGAACTTATTAATGGGATATCTGGATTGATTTATCAGAAGTGGAAAATAAGGCAGCGCATGGCTAGAAATTCCGACAAAGCTGAGCGATATCAAAAACAATTAGAAGCCATTGATAAAGAACTTTCAACTTTACGGCGGTATGCACTTTTGTATAAAGAATATTCTTCTGTTGAAAACTTGGCCATACTCGGGGAAGATTTCATCAAGCGTCAGAAACGAGATCTTCCGTCTACAGTATTTGATACATCCATCATGTGCAAACATATTGGTGTATCTTCTGATGGATTCTATGGAGGATTGGATGAAGATATCAATGAATATACGGCACCGAATGAAGATGTCCTTACTCTGGCTAATTATGGCGCCGGTAAACTTGATAAGTTGACATGCTCTAGTGATGCTGATCTTGATTGGCAGTTACCACTGATAATTGCCTTTGACGCTAATGCCTTAATCAACTGTCTTGTGGTTGGTCAAGATCAGGGGGATGGGAAAATAAGAATCGTAAAAAGTTTTTTCACTAAATATGATCGTAAGTTACCCGAACTTGTTGATGATTTTTGTGCATACTACAAGGTGTATCTTTTCAAAAAAATAATATTCTATTATGATTCTACATTTATTGCCAACAATTATGCTTTGCATAATGATGACTTCCATATGTCTATTGTTCATCAACTGAAGATACATAGTTGGAGGGTAAAAGATATGTATATTGGTAAGCAATGGCCAATGGGGAATAAAATGGAACTTATTAATAATATGTTCCATGGTAGAGATGTAAAACATCAGATATTAATCAATAAAGATAATAATCCGGATCTTCTTGTATCAATAACTAATGCAGGTGTCTACAATGGAGGCAAGGATAAGCGTGGCGAGAAGAAACCTGAAACAGAAACAGACCAGTTTGAAACAAGAACTGATTTCTCAGATGCTTTTGACACTTTGGTAATAGGAGCAGAGAAGTATCCGGTATATCAAGGCAGATTAAATGTAGGATCCTCTTACTATATATCAAAATAGGTCAAACCTTATTTTTTGGTCCCAGCCCCAAGGGGAGAGTAGGTCGCTGTCGCGGACATTGTTTGTGTTCGTGATGGCGACTTTTTTTTGCATTCTACGCAGCACCAGTCGCACTATAGATTTCCTGTACGAAGTTATCAAGAGGACGGTATTTGCCAATGAACCTTATACCAAAATTTGCCAACGATTATTAATGTTCTTATCGCTGGCGCTGAACCTTAACAATCGTTACCACATTTTACTATACGAACCCTTGGCAGATACCTCTGGCTTCTTGATTTTGGTTGCACAGGAAATCGATAGGAGCGACCGGGCTTTGTACGGAATGCAAAAAAAAAATCTCCATCCTCACTAATGAGAGGAAATCTCAAGAGAGCTCCGAGGACATTGAAACAGAATAAGATTTTAAAATTTACTGATATGAGAACATTCAATTTTTTTGATTATTTGCCCCAAAAATACCAAGCTATTAAACCTGAGGATAATAAAGTTAGAACATTTATTTATAACTTCAAAGATGGTTACAAGGAAACGGCCATACAAGCAGCACAACTCGTTTGTAATCTCCTTTGGCGGTGGTATTCTCATAACTGTAGTGAGTATACAATTGCATGCGTTCCAGCGAGTAGTGAAAAAGAATATCGACATCGTTTTTCTTATTTTGCTGCAATCATAGCTAATAATTGTTGTGAAGAAAATGCCATGAAACATATACATGTTATCGGTCAGCGTGAGGCTAAACATCGAGTAGCAAACCATATTGTAAGTGAAGATAACTATTGTATTAGCCTTGATAATGATTTTTTTGCAGGTCGCAAGGTTATTATATTTGATGACCTAATCACAACAGGAACAACTGCAAGAAAATTTGAAACCGCACTTAAATCCGCAGGCGCAGAAGTCAAAGGTGGTTTGTTCCTAGGTCGTACGGTAAAAGGCATTTATAAAAATTCCTTTTGGGGTAGGTTTGCAGCTCATTCTCTTTATATGTAAATAAATTAGGATATAAAATTAATTAAATATACTGATATGATTAATATTAATTGTGAAAGAATAGAAAGTAAAGGTAAGCAGTTTGGTATCAACACACTAAGCAATGCAGAGTTAATAACCCTGATTATCAATAGAGGTGCAGGTACAGAGGGGGCCTTGAAGAAAGCCGAGGCTGTTTGCAGTATGGTACATGATAGTTTGCATACACTTGCACAGATGGAGCCGGAACAGTTGGAAGGAGTAGAAGGCATCGGTAAATGTAAGGCTATGGCTATTATGGCAGCATTTGAATTTGGTAAAAGATATTATACAGAGAATAATGCAAATAAAGAATTATTCTGTTCAAGTGATATTTATAATGAAATGATGCCAGATCTTGAAGGAATCAATCACGAAGAAGCTTGGATATTATTGATGAATCAACGTTATAAACTCATAAAGAAGATAAGGTTATCTATTGGAGGTCTTACAGAAACGGCCGTAGATATACGTATTATGATGAAACAAGCCGTGATTAATAATGCTACAGTGTTAGTACTTGTACACAATCATCCAAGTGGAAATCCTCATCCGAGTATAGACGATGATAAACTAACTGAGAGAGTACAAAAGGCGTGTCATATTATGCGCATATATTTTTTGGATCACATTATATATGCTGGTAAGCTTTATTATAGTTATAAGGATAAGAATAGATTATAGTTCGCCAAGACCGCCGATAAAGGGATGCAATGCAATTGCACCCCTTTTTTTGTCTAGTATTTTTTGTTTACATATTCCGCTAGGTCTTTTCGAGGCAATTGCCATGGAGCGTAGTGTGGTGGGGGCTGCGCTTTGTAAATCGGCAAGCCGATTTTTGTGCAGAAGGAATAATGTGCTCATTATTAGATGTTTGCGTATTGATACCCGTGGAAAATAGAGATAAAATAATAGAATTTTAGGTGTTGAATGAAATCTTTTGTAACTGTTATTTGTTATTTTGGCGAAATTTTGCCCTTGAAAGCGGGCAAAATTAATGAAAATACTTCAAAATTGTACAATTGAGAGAATAGATGCGTTTATATCTCGCATTTTTAGACAAATAAGATTGATTTTAGGACTGTTATTATTAAAATTGGTTATTTTATTTTATCTTTGTAGTGATTTAAGCTAATGAAATATGAAAAAAGTAATTTTTAGTTTGGTTTTGGCTCTGGTGAGCCTTGGTGTGAACGCACAAAGTGTCGTGAAAACTGAAGACGGGAAGTATCCTGTGTATTGTACTGTTATGGGGTATAATTTCTGGGGCATCGGAAAGGTCAAGGTGGAACTTGACTTTGGTGATCGAACAAATAGTAAAAGCTTCCAAAGTTTGTATGATGCGGATGGAAAAAAATTGAAATTCAATTCAATGATGGAGGTTCTTGATTACATGGGTAAACGCGGATGGCATGTAAATGGTACATACTATATAACGAAATCAATGAACCAGAATGTTATTCATTATTTGCTGGAAAAAAGAGTTGACAATGATAGTCAGAAGGCTGAGGGACTTTCGCTGAAGGATGATGATTGAAATAAAAGTAGTGTACATGAGATTCTTACTTCTACTTTTACTTTCATTCTTTTTTGCTAAAGCAAGCTCCCAACAAGTTCAATCTGACAGTGTTGAGTATGATGGAATAAAGATGAGCATCGCGGAAAGAGATACATTGCGAGATAAATTGGAAAAAGATAGTTTACCTATCTGTATATCTTATGTATCTGAAGGACCGGATATAGCTTTTAATACTCCTTATTCAAAAACACCTATTAATATTCCTCCTGGTACGAAAATATATGTAATACGTGAAGCTGAAGAAAACAGATATATTTGCGAAACAGCTAATCGTATGCTCTTTATGTATCGGCCTGATATTGAGCTTAGTGAGAAAATGGACAGTATTTTGTCTATACCAAGTGAAATTTATCAGGTTTTTAGGATAAAAATGTCAGAGATAGGGATGGCTGAAGATTATTTGGTTATTTTGAAAAAATTGAAGGCATATTATATAAAAGTAAGATATTTTGCAAAAAAGAGAATAATATATAAAAAGCCTGAATACATCGAAAGATTACTGGACTTTGAAAATAGTCTTTCCACATTTACGACAATTATCCCGGTAGATTGATAAAGTTTGTCTGTGAGGATAGCATGTCAGTAGCAGAAATCAGTGAAGAATGTTAAAGTTAGAGGTCTTACAAATATTTTTTGGTAAACCTTTTGTCGTTTCAGAAAGATTCCATATCTTTGCCACTGCAAACAAACAGTGAAAGCATTCACTTCGTGGGACATCGGTCAATTGTCCAGCAATATTGTATGGGCTTTTTTTATGCCTATAAAAGATATCGGCGGTTGCCATCTCGTAAACTTGATTAGCCCTTCGGGTGAAGTCACTGTTTGTTTGCAGCGGGGTGTGCAACCGCTTTCTTTTGTCCTCCGCGCCGGGCGGATCCTGGCATGCAAACAAACAGTGCAATATGGAACAGACAACTATCCAGTTTCGTGTATCCAAGCGAAAAACTATCAATGTACACACAGCAATTGTGTGCAAGTACAGACAATTTAATCAGTGGCTCGATAAAAAGAGCATTTTTTACAGTCGCATTGCTGAATTTTCAGTGACACGACGTATGGTACTTCGTGTGAATGCGGTTACTCTTTGTCTATTGCTCGGAGCTTTTTCAATAGAACAGTACCCAATTTTATCAACTCTTGCTGCAATTTGTGCAGGATGTTTAGTGCATAAGTTCAATATAACAAAAAAGGAGGCAAATAATGAGTGATAAAAGGAAAGAAGCCCGTATCTCTGCTATACAGAGTATTACGGACCCGGACAATGCCCAAGGTTATGCCGAGGTTATGGCAGACACTATTCATCTGTTGCTTGATGAAGATATGCAGGTGATGACAAAATTCAACAAGGAATCTCTCTATAGTCTGCTTGTACAGATACAGAAAATAGAAGATAATTTTAATGCTTTAGCTGAAAAGGAGGATGAATAATGGATAATGATGACGAAACAAGGAATGAAAACGAAGCCTTACTAAATGCAGCCAGGATACAATTGCTTGATGCTTATTTTTTGCATCGAAGTAAGGATCCTGCTAAAAATGAACTGACAAATAAGGATTATGTCTCTGATAATAAGTCAACGTGTGATATTAAAAATGAACTATCTGAAATGATGGTAATAAGTGATGAATTTATCGTGGCATATCTGGTTAAAAAGCATTATGGTATCACCATTGATGATGATGGCACCGTAAAATGGGAAATATGGAGAGATTACAACCCGATAGATTGAATATCTTAATTAAATGGTTGATATTCAACATAAAAGTTGTATATTTGCGGTATTCAAAAAGAAAATATCAGTAAATTTTTAAATTGAGGCAGGCGCGCCGTGAGGCACCCCTGCCTCTTTTGCGTATTTTTGTCTGAGTCATTCTTATATTACTTTTGCTTCAGATAAAATCAAAAGTAATGACAGTATCTTCAATTCCAGATCAGGTGTTTTGTGCTGATATCCCAAATATAGATATCAGTGTTGATGGAACTCGTGCAGCCGTCATCATGACAGCTGACAATGAGCAGATTTATTCGGAAACCTTATATCCGATAGATGGAAAAATTATCATCTCGGATATCCCCGATCTGGTACATGCTATCGTCAGACAAAAATTAGTGGTAACCCTTAATATAAAAATAACAGAACAGACGCTGAGTAGTAGTACAAATACGTTCGTAGATGCTTCTTCTTCCATTCTTATAACAAGGGTGGTATATAGTGCTGCCTCTATGAATATAGATTGTTCTACATTCTGTAATTCACATTTCTTGTCTATATTGTTAGGAACAAAAACAACTGCTTCCGGCCGGCTCGAATACCTGCATTATTTGGGTACTGATAATGCTTCTTGTGTTGCTGAGTATAGCGATGGAAGTACAACTCCGTTTGTTCCGGCAAGAGTACAGGGAAATGACAATTATACTACTATAGATGTTTCGCCGGACCGTTTTGTAGTTGATGGAAAATCATTAGTAGCTTATACGATTACAGCAGGTAATCGTTCACAATATTTTGAATTGGATTTGTCTGTTCCGGATTGTGCGCCAATTCTTTTGTTTTCAAATTCTTTCGGTTGTCAGGAATTAATATATTGCACAGGGGAGCATCAAGTGGCTCCTTCATATAATCGAAGTGCGGCATATATCGATGGAAAATATAAAAATTATGATATTGACGAGACACGAACATTTAAGGCTGATAGTGGTGTACTCAATACCGCCATGGCTAACTGGCTTGATGATCTGTTTCGATCGGATGAAATTTATATGGTGAATTTCTATAAAGGAAATCCGAATATAGGGCAAGAGGTAACTATAACGGATTCGAAGAGTGAGAATAATAATGCTCCGGACGAACTGCCTCGATTTACCTTTAGTTATCGTTATTCATCCAAAAATCAGAACATTATAGATTTAAATAGAGCGGGAAGAATCTTTGATAATACATTTGATAATACCTTCAATTAAATGGAATTTAAAGCTGTACATTTTAATGATATGTGTCGATTGCTTGACAAAGCCCGGATAGATGCTGAAGCTGTCGATATTAAAGCCTGGGAATTGGGAAGTAAGCAATATCCTAGCGGAAACATTATAGATTATAATGGATGGATTGTAAAAAGTGGTAATTGGTTTGGAGGGTTCCACAGATTGATGAATCCTGTGAACCATGAGGTACGTACAATTCCTGATATATTTATATTCGAAATTAATGGGAGAAAAGTATATCTATGAGTAAACAACAGAAAATGACAATGGCTAAGGTAGGTGCCTCAAATGGGAGGACCTATTATTCGGTAATGCCCGTAGGGATGGCTAACTCGGTAACAAAATCTCCATCAGAACAATATCTTGGCGATAGTTCCGCAGAGATGACCGATCTTGATGATTATGAAATGACGTTTTTGCCTGCCTTGATAAATAAGCAGAAATATATAATAGCGCCTTATGGTGTTGATAATATGTTGCCATATTGGTTGCGTCGAAAGATTCGAAAAAACCAGGTAACTTCTAGCGGTCAATCATTTAATATTACCAGCTGTTATGGACAAGGCCTAAAAATAGTGGATCGTTCAGATAAAAAACGTAAAACAACGGATGATCCTGATATCCGTGATTTTTGTTTGCGCAACTGTCTTCCTGAAGTATTTATCGGACAATGTACAGACATGAAGTTTTTCTATTTTTCGATTCTTGTAATTATTCTTGACCGTGCCGGAGATAAAATCGTACAGGTTCGACATAAAGATGCTTGTAATTGCCGGTTGGAAAAAGCTGTTAACGGCAAGATACAGCACGTTATTTATGGAGATTGGAAAAGGGGTACATTACTCAGCGGTGAAGTAATACCTCTGTTGGATCCGCATGATCCTTATACAGACCTTATGGTAAGAATGGGTAAGCAAGAAGATCCGATGACGGGTAAAAAAGGCAAAATGACAAAAGACAGAAAATTTGCTATCCTGTCTCGTATGCCCACCCCGGGGCTAACCTATTATCCAATGCCCTATTATGCAAGTATATTTCGTGATGACTGGTACGATATCTATAAGCTTATAGGGCTGGGTAAAAAATATATGATAAAGAATAATTCGGCTCCGAGAACTCAAATTGAAGTGAAAGATGAGTATTGGGGAAAAATATGTGAAGATGAAGGGATTACTGATGAAGCGAAGTGCAAATCGAGAATTAAGCAGGCAAAACAAGATATTATTGACTTTGTCTGTGGTCCTGAAAATGCTGGAAAAGCACTTATAACAGGATATATGATAGACCCGATATCGGGTAAGGAGGTGAGAGATATACGAATTTATAACCTTAATGAAAGTGGAACAAAAGAGGGTGGAGATTATTTGGATGATTCTTCTGAAGCGTCGAATTTCCTTTGTTTCGCACTTGGAGTTCATCCAAATCTGATAGGAGCAACGCCGGGGAAAAGCCAGATGAATAACAGTGGATCAGATAAGCGGGAACTATTCACATTGAAGCAATCAACAGAAATAGCATTTCATGATATCATGTCGTTACCGTGGCATCTTATACTCCATTATAATAATTGGTCGGATAAGTATTCTGTAGATGTTCCAATGATAGAACTTACTACCTTGGATCAAAATAAATCATCACAGATGGTTACTCCATCTGCTAATCAGGGAGAGGATAATAATGGAAATAAAAATCAATAAAGACGATCTTGAACGTGCTTTATATGTGGCTACGTCAAGTTCTGTAGAAGTTTTTGAAAGTGTAGAACCGCACTTCTTTGATGCAAAGATAGAGGTTGCTGAGAATATATTGGGTAATATAGGCGTTAAGGAGGTCGAATCTGAAGCTTCTGTAAATACAGATGAAGACCCTGCATTACTTCGATTTACAAAAGACTACATCTGCTTTATTGCTTTTCTTACTGTTTTTCGACAGCTTGATTTGGTTCTTACTCCTACAGGGTTTGGAGTAATTAGTAATGATCAGACAACACCGGCATCCCAGCAGCGTGTCAATTCTCTTTTTACACAACTTGTAGTAGCTAAATTGAATGTCTATTGTCGGCTTGTGGAAGAACTTCGTAATTTAAAAGGTTGGGGAGAGCAGGAGTGTGCAGCCTGGACGATAAATAATCTGTTATGGAGCTTTGCTGATTATAATCGGATGAATAGAGTGGAGGCAGTTGATACCGATTCTTGGGGGAAAGCACAGAATTTGATTGCCGAATGTGATGAATTCCTTAGGAAACACATAAGCGATGCACTTATGGATAAGTGTTTGCAGGAAGTGCGGACTAATTCTGTTACAGATGAAGACCGTCCTGTTATCTTTCAGATAAAAAGATTGCTTTGGGTGTTTTCATTGCACGATATGTCAAGTTATAAAAAATTTTATCGAAGACTGATTGCAACACTTGAAACTGATGAAAATAAATATACATTATATTGGAATAGCAATGCGTATAAAGCAAATCATATTCAATCATTTCAGAATACTCAGGACAAAGCCGGCTTCGTATTCTAATGGAATAGTACAATTATATGGTCCGAAATCTTGGAAAGAAATGTCGCAAGATCAGTTGCGGTATGCTCTTACCGTATGTGCAATATATCCGGAGAAAGTTTCGGTTAAAACCTTACTGTTTTGTCGTTTTGGCGGAATACATGTAATTAAGCATGACCGATTTGGATGGGCATGTTTTATCCGTATAAAAGGTAGAAGAAAATTCTTTAATCTGAAAGCCTGGCAAGTTCAGAGTCTGATTAATCAATATGACTACATTGACTCGTATGATGGTCTCGAAGGCGCCAGGTTGGATTGCGTTGACGGCCGTCATGCGGTCAATGCTCTTTTAACTGATGTTACTTTTATTGATTATTTGCATGCTGAAGAATTATACCAAGGATATATGATATCGCAGGATGAGGAATGTATAGAGAAACTTGCAGCTATATTGTATCGTAACAAAAAGCATATAAAGAAGCGGTTGAAACTTCAGTTGCCTGAGAAGTTAGGTACAGTGCTCTGGTTCTCTTGGGTCAAGTCAGAGTTCTCTCATTATTTTCCTCATTTTTTTAAGCCGATTAGTGGAGAAGACTTGGAAGAATTCGATATGAGAGAGGCTATTAATTCGCAGATTCGTGCCCTGTCAGGTGGAGATGTAACGAAAATAGATTATGTATATCATATCAGTTGTTGGCGAGCATTGACAGAACTGGATGCAAAAGCTCGTGAAGTTGAAGATTTTGAACGCAAATATGGCAGCAAATAATAATTTTGATGCTTTTGCCTATTTCGAACATTTGGGCAAAGCTAACAAATTGGCACAGGAGCAAGGATTTATTACTTGTTATTGTTCCGGTCCGGAGTCAATTCAAGGTGTTATGCAGAATTATCGTAAGTCATCTAATTTTATTATGATCGACGACACGACATCACAGAATACATATAGCCAAGGTGTGACATTTTTTAAGAAAGAAATTTATACGGTATTTATCGTTGCAGGATATAAATATGATGATATGCTTGATCGTCAGAATAAGTTAACCCTTTGCCGTCGTATTTTCAGGCAATTTCATAGCCGAATGATATACGATCAAGAGGCACAGACATTTGATGACCAGTTGCAATATCTTGATATAAACAATATATTTTCCACAGAATTAGGCCGGTATGCTTATAATGGAGTGACAGGACTATATTTCATGGTACAGAATGATGAACCGACAGATTTGGAGTATTCAGAAGATGACTGGAACGAATAATATAACAGAAGAGGATCGTCAACGATGGTTGGAAGGCTGGACCACAATGATGCGTACATACTGGATTGAGAAAATGAATTCTTTTAGTCATCCTGTGCATGATACAGGACGCTTGCAATCATCCATAAATGGAATGCTGCATCCGGGTAGTATTACTACTATCGAACATCATTTTTTCGAATATGGTATCTTTGTTGCTCGTGGATCTTCTCCGGCATTTGCCTGGAAAACGTGGACAGCTGCTCAAGGTGGAAAAGTTCCACGTTCCAGGCTGGGAAGTGGTCATTTGGAATTTTTGGATCCCGATTATCGTCAGAAACACCATCTCAATGACCCTAAAAAAGTAGGTCCTGTATGGGGTGGAAAAGAAGCTGGTGGCATCCCGATAGGTCCTCGTGATTGGTTTGCGAAGAAGTACGTGTATTCACTTCATCGTCTTGATGATTTTGAAGCTAATTTCTTTGGAGTTGCATATAATGGATTATTAAGTTCGGCTCTGTTTGAAATGTTCAATGGAGGTAATACTACTGCAAAAAACACACTTCATCATCTTTTGTAGTGTATTTTTGTTTGTGCAGGTTGTTGATAACTTTGTGGACAAATAATAATTATGGCAAACGCAACTCCTACAATTGATAGTCTTGAATCTCTGGATAAAAGTATTCGGGATGAGCGCAAGATGTATGCCAATACAGCTTATCGTATTGGTGATGCATTATTACAGCTGTTATATTATCTTAAAGATGCTCCATATCTTCGAAAGGATCAAGCTGATTCTACTAGTTATCTTATCAAATTGCTTGCTGGTGCTGTAATTGGTACCAGTGAGCAAATCAAGCTCAACCCGGATGGATCCATAATTTGTGGATCTATAAAAGTAAACGGCTCAGCTGTATTTGATGAATTAGTATTTAATCAACAAAACATCCTGGAAGGAGATACGTATTTTACCGATCGTGCTATTATAGATAGCGTTGAAAACTCTGATCTTAATCAATACACATTAATTTTCAGACAAGATTATGAAGGCGAACAAATTACATTCCATGTAAATGACATATTAAGGTCATCAGTGAATAATTTGGATGCAGATCGAACTTATAGAACAACTTATCTTCGGGTTAATTCTGTGGATGCCGTAAATCATAAAGTGGTTGCTACATTATATGGAGATCAAGAGGTACCAGGTGGAAAGAATTATCCGCCAAAAGCAAAATCGACTGCAATACGATGGGGAAATTCTATAGATACAGATCGTCAACAAGTCTTTTTTGTTTCGGCGGTCGATGGACGTTTTTTGTTCTTGCAAGGAGTATCGACCCCTATTGTCTCAGATGATAATTATAGTTGTTTTGTAGGTATCCCAGCAAATCTGGATATTTTCAAAAAGCTGCCAATCTCAAATCGGCAGAGTTATGTTTATGCACGTGGATTGATAGTTCAGGATATCATTCGTGTAGATTATAATGGAAATCCAAATTATACAGCTCGTGATTGTGGCCTGTATGATCGCAATAAGACTTATATACATGGTTATGATAATAATGTCAAGGGCTATTTCTCGGATCGTGTCTGGTATGGTGGATGCTTGTGGCAATGTAGTGTTGCTTCATGTGTTAATTCAGAGCCTCGTTTCAATAATACGAACTGGACTTGTTTACTTGGAGGACAGAATTTTAATATAGTGTTAGCATCTTCAGCTGGAAATTTCTTCCGGGCAGGTACTTCCTGGACAACAATATTACAAGCTAGTGTCTATAATGCCGAAATGTTGCTTACTGAAGATGAAATAGGCAAAGAAAATATATTATGGGCTCGAAAGTCTACTGATGTCATAGGTGATGTCGCATGGAATAAACAACATGCGCAAGGTTCTGTAGGACTTGCGCTAAGTATTTCATCAGATCAGGATATTCCATCTAATTGGGATAAAGGGTCTCAAGTGGCATTTACAATTACATTAACAATGCCAGATGGATCATCAATAATTAATTCATACACAATATGATAAAAGGTGAAGGATATATTGTATATACACCGCTCTCCTGTGTATTCAATGTTGAAGAAATGGGAGGCAGCTATATACAAAAGTATGATGCTACGGCTGGGGTATATATCCCGGATCGTAACTTAACTCCATTTTTGCTTACCCCGAAATTACAGTTGACCGACAAAGATGGTGTGTTGAATGATGGAGATTATAGCAAGAGTTTAGTAAATTGTCGATGGAAGATAGATATGAAAGTAAAAGGTGCCTCTCCTGTAGAAGGCACAGATTACGTGATTAATGATATTGATCATTCTTTGTCCATCCAGTGCAATGGAGATGTAGATACTAATGGAAAAATATCTTTTGTTGCAGACTTTGTTGATCAGCGTAGAGGAGATGTATTCCATTTTTCCTGGAACAGAGAAATTAATACGATAGCAGCTTCGAGAGGTAAGCTTATCCTTAGATGTGCTTTCCCCACAAAGCAAGATCTATCTCCGTTCAAATCGCTTAATCAGTTTTCGATAGATACACAGTTGCTTAATGGAGATACGGAAGTATCTTCCAGTGATTGTACCTATGACTGGCAGGTGTTTGATAATAACTCCTGGCGTGATATAGAGGACGGAGACCTTTGGTGTGTTTCTGGTGCAAAGGAAAAATCAATAACTATAGCTCAGGATTTTGTGCAACATCTTATCATTCGATGTAATGCATGGCGTAATGACAATAAATCAGAAATCAAGAGTTTTGTCACGAATCTGCGACGTTGGTATGGCCAGTGGTTCCCTGAGGTTGATTTTTCTGAAGGGAAGATTGTAACTATCGAAACTACACGTGCGGTAATTGAGGGGAAAATAAGCCGGCAGCCCCAAGGAAATATTTCATCTCCTACTGATTATTTTGATATTGAATTGTTTTATTCTCGTGGTTATTCCGGTTGGATTCATGTAGGATATGGAATAGAAGCTGCTGTACCTAGAGTTATGTTTGGAGCTGATTCTACAATCAAACATCTTTGTGGCATGAATCCGCGTGAACTATCTGCGGAAGTTCCTTTTCTGATTAATGGACAGCCTTTACTGTTTAACTCTAAATTAGTAGTAGGGCAATTCCCGGTTATGGATAGAGACATATAAAAATCATAAAAATGAAGTATTATATTATAAAAGAAAGTATGGCCATACAGCTCGGAGTGATCAGTTATCGTAAGGGGAATTCAGACGCAGGATACCTGGTCAATCAATCAGATCTTGTTGCCAGCGTTGACATATCGACCTTGAAAGAAGTCAGCAGAGAGGAAGCTATAGAGTTTGTTAATCATTTAAATATAAAAATATGAGCAATTTATCACAGACAAAAATATTGTACGCATATGAAGATGGAGATACAATAACACCGTCAATGGGTGTATCTATCGATGCTGGTTATGGAGTATCCCAATATTGGGATCCAAACAAACAGGCAGTAATCAATACTGATTTTGTTGCGCATAATGCAACCCTATATCCGCTGCCTTATTCGAGTAAGCGTGGTCAGTATGTAGTTCCGGATGCAGGTGGATCTTGGTTCTACAATAACCCAAAAGGTACAGCTCTTACATTTGATGCAAATGGTGCCTGTACTACTACTGGCTATGAAAAAATATTTAAACAGAAATCAGTTACTGTTAATGGGTTAACTCTTCCTGCACTTATACTTATTGGAAATCTAGCCACGGCAAGTGATCATACAGACAAATACATATATTATAGTGGCACTTTCCAGAATAAAGAATTTCTTTGTCAACAACTGATACCGATTCAAACAGCTGTTGGTGATTCTTACGATATACTGATGTCTGCAACCGGTGCTGATGGCTCTGGAGATGAAGTCTTGAGTAATGATAATGATTATGTTATATATACTCCGGTATTGCAGTTGGCTGGTAATTCAATTTTGTCAGGAGTTACTTATAATTGGCAGCATTTCAGCGATGGTTCTTGGGTTGATGTCATTAGCCAGGCATCTTTATATGTAACAGGAGTAATAGCAGGCTTGCCATCAACGTCAGCTAATAGCTTAACCGTATATAATGCCGGAGTAGAAGGCTCAGAGCTATATCGTTGTGTCGCAACGTATCAAGGCAAAACTTTTTATAAGGTCGTTAATCCAACCGATATCCATGATCCATATTATATTGATGATGGGTGCAGTATTGTAGGTTCTTCTGTAAAATCGGATGAAACACCGACATTTTCGCCTGTTGTATATGATCGTTCATCACATACGGCACAGGTTGGATGGAACTTTTCCTATTCAAAAGTAGCTATGAATACTGGAGATGTAATCGGCGATAGTGTAACTTCAAAATCATTTTCTGTTCCCTATGCTGAAATAGAACAATATAAGGGTATAAGAGTTAGAATTCAAGCAACAAAAGCATGAAAAAACTAAGTGCAGAAAAAGTATTGTATCCGGCTGCTAAAAGAGGTCCGATGATGTTTCCAATGGGAACTTGGGATAAAGATATTAATTATACATCTACAGATTTACTGACCCCTATAGTAGAAGAAGATGGCCAGTATTATTATATGAATGTAGAAGGTGTTTCTTTAGCAGGAACAGATCCAAAACTTTCGGCAGGTAATAATGGAATTTGGAGTATTGCTGATAAATTTAAAGTGATTTTTACTGATGTCCTTTTTTCTGCTTTTGCTAAATTAGGAGCTGCCATCTTTGATGACAACTATATGTTTTCGCAATATGGCCTTGATGCAAATGATAAGGATTCCAAAGATTATACATCATTCGATGGAGATCCTACAGCACATATTGGAAATGGGTTCGCACCTAATTTCTGTATTAACTTTCTTACAGGTGAAATATGGGCGCAAAAAGCACATATCAGCGGGGAAATAAATGCAGAAACAGGAAACTTCCATGGTGCGCTTATTACAAGCTTGAAAAATCTTAGTGAGTGTGACGCAATAAAAAATGGAGTATTAGATTACACACTGAGAAATGATTTGAATATCATTGATGATGTATCGAAGTCCGGAAGTAATTGTATTATAAGATTGCCAACTGATGAAAAGTATGTTGGCCGACATGTTTTTATACAAGATGGATGTATACCGGCATTTACGCGGTCAACGATTAATCCAACAACATACATTGTTACAGATAGTTATATTTTTGCGGACTACGGTTATAGCAGTTCGGATATGATGGATAAGCAAGTGAAAAAACAAATTGGGTTCACGAGTGGAATTGTGGAACTGGTGGGAATGAAGCATACAGATACAATAGTAGATTCTAATAATAATAAAACGACCCAAATAATTACATATTGGGCTGTGTTAGCAATGAATACATTAATAAAAGATTTATAATATGACAGCAATTCAAAATGGTGTAGAAGCCAAAAGTGTTGATCCGTTGCAATCAGTCGACGATAATGATTTATTGCTTGGATACTCGGTCAGCGGAAACAAATACGGAACTATTCGTGTGGGCATGATTAATGCTCGGCAGTGGGCAGGTTGTAGATGGAAATTATCAGATTCAACTCCTATAGGAGAACCCTGCGGTTCTATTGATAAAATAGCACAATTAAGTGATCTGCTTGGATTAGGTGGATATCTCGTACAAAATGATCATACCCGTCGGAAATTAAATACGGATACTCATTATAAATTCACGGATGGCAGCATAGCTGCTCTTGATGGAAGTATGGGCCATTATCAATGGGGATGGGGTGTGCCATTATATTATGCGTATTGGCAGGATGGTACTTATGAGTATGAAGCCATTGATGTCAAACCTATACCTGGTCATTGGAATTATAAAATTCCAATTGGGTCCCGTTCTGCTGCTGGATTTGCGACGATGGATCGTACTAATGGTAACTTGGTATCATATATAAATTCAGCTGCTCAATATAGAGGTGGAAATAATAATAGTTCTAAAGATTCTGCCTGGAACAGCCAATTAGGCATGCCGGCAACGGCGATGACTATAACAGCCTTTGCAGCAGCAGCTCGCAAAAATGGAAATCTTTGGTTTGCTAATGAACGAGTAATGTTTTTTATAACAGGAGTTATCAAACGGATAATATTTCATAATAAAAACATTCAATCAGCTTTTAATTCATCTTTAACGTCTCAGGGATTGAGACAAGGCGGTACTGGCAATGGACAAGATTTGCCGTCTAATTGGAGTACCTGGGATTATTATCCATATGTACCATTAAGTATAGGAGCAGATAAAGGAGATTTGACCGGAATTATATCTACATCCATAAATGATAATGGAACAGCACGAACTATTGGAAATATACCTTCATTTTTTGGATTGAAAAATGATTATCATAATCTATGGGGAATGGAAGAGGATGTTCTACTGAATACTCAACCTGATAGGTCTATAAAAGTATATATAAATAATAATATTGATGGAAGTGTCTTTGATAATTCAAAAATAGATAATCATTATTTGGTTGGGACAATACCAGCTGTGGCAACGGATTACATATGGTATTGGAGTGCCCGACAAAACAGGGAAAGACTTGTAATATATCCTAATACAATAGGAGGTAGTGAAACGACAGATGATTGTGATGGCTATTATTATGGTTCAAATAGTGGTCTGCGTGGCGCTGACTGTCTTGGCAGTGCTGGCGATGCCGGTTCTGCGGGCTCTTGTTGCCTCCATGCGGACACTGGTTTCGGCGATTGCGGCGCGGGCTGGGGTGCTGCTCTCTGCGAATTCAAAGAAGCCTTCTCAACCGAGCCTTTCATGGCATAACGGAGGAAACAAAAGAAAACAAAGAAAACAAGGGCCTCGTGCCCGACCTCGGTCATAGGCCGAGGTATCTCAAAATAGATCTTTGAAATATTGGTCAATCGAAAAACATTTATTATCTTTGCGAATACTTTCTGCAAATTAATGGTGGAATCCTTAACGTGGTCTGCGTGGCGCTAAATGTCTTGGCAATGCTGACAATGCCGGTTATGCGGGCTCTTGTTGCCTCAATGCGAACAATGGTTTCGGCGATTACAACGCGAACTGGGGTGCTGCTCTCAACTGTAGTTCATAAGGATGAGCCAGGCCTATTGGCCGAAAATAAATGGATGATGACGAACTTCGTAGGTCGCGGCCGAGTAGTATACTCATCAGGTAGAATCAGCAGACTACCATAGATCCGGAATTGGTTTAAAAATTACTGATATTATGCGTCGAATCAAGGATACAAAGGTTAATGAGACGCTGGATAATGCACATGTTGCATTCGATCATTATGTAGAACACAAACATGGTCGAAAAGCAGTGCAGAAATTTGAGGAACATCTGGAAGATAACTTAATTGATGTTATCAAGAAAATAACCGATGAAAGTTGGATGCCACAGCCTTATATTCCTAAAACCATCTATGAGAAGAAGAAACGTCAATTGGCGAAAGCTCCTGTCAAAGATCATGTGCAGGAAACAGTAACAATCTTTCCTTATTTGAAGAGTTTATATGATTATACTTCATGGCGAGTTCCGGCTGTAAAACCAGGAATGGGTACACATGGTCTTATGCGAGATATGCGCAATGAACTGTATCGGGAATCACAAAAAGAAATGATGTACAATTTATGTATCGATGTCCATCATTATTTCCCGCGTATGGATCATGTCATATTAAAGAATGCCATCAATGATAAAGTTAAAGATGGTAAGCTTAGAAGATTTTTGTATAAAGTCGTAGATAGCTATGCGCAAGGTGCACCGTTAGGAATATTCGTTTCTCAATTATTTGGACAGATTTATTTAGCTCGATTTGATCGTGATTGTATGCGTTTTTTTGATATCTATAAAAACGTAGAAAAACTACATTTTTGGGGAAATGAATATGTAACGCAGAAAATTCTAACCGCTAAGACTCCGGATGAATTTAATCTCCTTTGTCGAGGTCCTTCTTATTTGTTCAATAGATTTTGTTGTTATGTGAAAGCTGGTTTTCCACACTATTATCGATTTGTTGATAATATACTGATATACCATGAGGATAAGACCTTCTTGCTGATCGCTAAGCAAATTATACTGTCTACATTAGCAACAAATTATCATATTATAATCAACAAAGATTATAATATACGCCCTACGTGGATGGGTGTTAGAGTATGTGGATATGTCTTTTATCATGACCATTTGCTGGCATCCAAGGACAACAAACAGAGACTAGCTCGTAAAATACAAAAATTGAAGAAGAGAGGACTCACAGAAGAGCAAATTAGAATTCATTGTGCAAGCATGATTGGTTATATAAAGCATGCTGATGCCATTAATTTATTCAAAAAACTAGGAATGGAAAAGAGTTTAGGGAAGATTATTAAAAATCGAAGGATAAAGTTGCCATTTGTGGGTATGAGGCCCGAGCAGAAAGAAAAATTTACAGATATTTGTGCAAAGAATGAATTTTCTGAAGATAAAAAAATATTATCTTGGAATCATAAGATTCTATTGGAAGATTATATAATTCAGGATTCCAAGATTGAGAAGGAAACAACTATAGTTGCTGTAATTGATGCAAATGGTAATAAACAGAATATAGAAAAGAAAATTCCTTCAAAAGTATTAGTACTTCGATATAAGAAGATTTTAAAAACATTTGAAACACATACTGTTGATGGAATACCTACAGAGAGTTATCAGTTTGCTAAAGAAATAAATGAAAAAGGTGAAGCTACAGAAAAAGATGCTGAATATTTCAGCTACACTGGTAGCAAAATACTGATTGACCAAGCAGAGCATGATATGAGTCCGCAAGACTTACCTTGCCCTACAGTGATAAAGCAAACAGAAACCCCTCAGGGGAAAACATATTATAAATTCACATAAGCTATGTCAAATTATTCAGTTGTCTATCGTGAGCCACGTACTGTGTTGAAGTATGACAGTACTCACATTATTGGTTATCTTAATGAAAAAGTGTTGTCTAATTATCAGCCTGAAGCTAATACACAAGACAATCAACCAGACCCGTATACAGGGTATCAGTATACCGGCGTTGAAAAAGATGGTGGTACCATTATGCCATGTCAGGATATAACAAGTTATCATGATGTGGTTAATGCGCTGATACGATCAAAGTATAGCGAGTCAGAGGAAATGGCTGTAAACCGTCACAAAATCGGTGGTGATGATGCGTATGCAGAAGAGTGGAAAACTTACAATGATTGGTGCGAACAAGCAAAATCTATCTCTAAGTCTTGGCTGGGTATTACAGATTAATTTGCTGATTTTTTTTATTATAAAAGGGATGGTGCATTTACTCTATCCCTTTTTTGACGTATTTTTGTAACCTTGAATCCTTTATATCTTTGCGGTATAATTAAAACGTAAAGATTATGTGGGATAAAATTAAAAGTATTATTTCGGTAGTTCTACTTTATTTCCTTGCCTATATCAGGCCGGTAGAAAATGAAGTAGTAGCACTTTTTTTCATTCTCGGACTTAATTTCTTTTTTGGCTATTTGTCAGGAATGATTGCAAATCATGAAGAATTTGATTGGAAAAAGTTTTTCCGGTGCATCCTGGAAGGTGCATGTATGGTTATTATTTGTGTAGGTGTATTTATCATTGGGCGACTGAAGCATCATGAGGATACAGCTGCGACACTTGTAAGTTGGTGTACATATGTCATGATATATTGTTACTCACTAAACATTTTCAAAAACCTAAAAAAAATATTTATTTTCGGTACTGCTCCCTGGTTAGTAGTAGCTTTTTTCTATTATGTACTAAGGTTCAAGTTTATCGAAAAAATACCATTTTTAGCAACATTTATAAATTTTACAGAACATGATGACCAAAGATCTAAAGGAAAAATTGAAGGTGATGCACGTTAAAAAATATTGATAAAATGAAAGATCAACAGAAAATTTTTTGTTGCAAGGTTTATGCAGCAGCTCTCGCCTTATATCATAAAGATAAAGCTAACAGTGTCAGTCCTGTTTTCACGACAGCACAAGCTATGTTGGAATCAGGTTGGGGTAATTCTACAATTGGTAATAATCTATTCGGTATGACGGTAGGATCAAATTGGAAGGGTAAGAAGGTTCTTGTTACTACTCATGAGGTATTCCAGTCTGGGAAACATACATTCGTACCACCTGAACGTGTACTGAATATAGTAAAGATGAATAATGGGTGCTACAATTACAAGGTCCAGCGTTATTTTCGAGATTATAATACTCTCGAAGATGGATTGATGGATCATAATGAATTGTTCAAAAAACCATTATATGCAGATGCATGGCCATATCGCCTCTATGCAAAAGAATTTGCCAAGCGAATATCTGATTACAAGGGAGCCAGATATGCTACTGATCCTAATTATTACAAGACTCTTTGGAGCCTTATCAACATGGTACAAAATATAGTAAAATAAATAATTATGAGAAATATAATTTTGTTTGCAATAAAACACAGCAAGAATATTGTGATATGTCTGTTTGTTGCAGCAGTAGTTATCTATGTGCAGATTCTTCATAGGAAATTAAACGATAAGAATAGCCAGATAGAACAGTTAAATGTAGACAAGGCACATGCTGCTATTCCTGGAAACACCATATCATATAATGTGTTAGGTGATTCATCTATTGATGCATCCAGTAGTGCTGCCACTGTTAAGCCTTCTACATACAAAAAAAAATTGTCTGATTCCCAGTTGTTGAAACAACTGGGAGTTAACCCCAAAGCCGTTGACGTACAAGCTGATATGGGCAGTAGAATAAGCGATAGCGTCACCCTTACTTCTATAAGTCATCCGGATATTTATACTTATAAAGATCATTGGTTCAATTGCCGTTTTTGCTTATCTGATTCCTCTTTTACTTATTCAGTGACTGATTCTGTGGTGATGGTTGTCAATAGATTATATCGGCATCATTTCTTGTTCTGGCATTGGGGTACAGAAGGATATCAGGTGCATGTCGTTAACTATAATCCACATAGTCGGTTGTTGTATAATCAGTATATCCGTATAGATAAATAAGAAAGTTATAAAGAATATGGCAAACTCACAGGAATTTACGACCATCATAAAGCTCAATGATGCTGAAGCGAAAAACAAACTGGAGCAGTTGACTCAGAAAGTCAATGATTTGAAAGCTGCTAAAGAAAAGGCACTTGCATCTGGTGAAAAAATATCATTCATCAAAGACTTAAATAGTGACTTGAAAAAGGCTAATTCCGAGTTGAGGTCATATACTAATAATGTATCCAAAACATTAGAAACATTACAGAATATAGGAACAAAGAGCTTGGGACAACTGGAGTCAGCGCGTCGGTCACTTTATAAAGCTCAGAAAGAAGCTACTACTACTGAAGAATATCAAAGAATGCAGGAGTACATTGATAAGGTTACAGATCGTATTGATGTACTCAAACATGGGATTAGTGCTACTATTCCGGAAACAGAAAACCTTGCTAATGTAATGAGCAAGATAAAGAGTGTATCTCTTAATCAACTTACAGGAGCAAAAAATTATCTGGAAAAATCAATGGTAGGAATGAATGTGGATAGCACAAGCTATGCCACATCCAATAATCAGCTTAAAGAAATCAATGCGAGAATCCAGGAGATTCGGGAAAATCAAAAAAGTGTCAACAGTGCTGTAGAGCAGTATAATTTAGAGATGCATAATGTTGGCCAGGAAGAAAAACAGGTTGCAACAGATACACAATTGATTAACCGCACTTTAAAAAATTTATCTACATCATCAGTAAAAGACCTGCAATATTCTCTCAAAATGGTTACAGAGCAGATGCAGAATATGAATCGTGGTACCCGTGCGTTTAAGACTATGAGTGATCAGGCTCAGAGACTTCGTACTGAACTTGAGAAAGTTCGTGCTGAAGGTGTAGCCCAACAATCTTGGATTAATAAGGTTGCTAATTGGTTCAATAGGATGCAGACGTTGATATTTTCACTGGCAGCAACTGTGACAGGTCTCTCGATGGCCATTCGGAAATCAGTTGATGCGTATGCACAAATGGATCAGGAAATGACCAATGTACGTAAGTATACCGGACAGTCTGCGCAAGAGATTGAACGTATGAACGAAGATTTCAAGCAGATGGATACACGTACCGGCCGGGAACAGTTGAATCAGTTTGCAGATGCAGCAGGACGTTTGGGCATTACATCTACAAAATCTATCGAAGAGTTTGTTGATGCAGCAGACAAAATATCTGTATCTCTGGGTGATGATTTGGGTGATGGTGCCGTTGAACAAATTGGTAAATTGGCGCAAGCGTTCGGGCAGGATAAAACCATGGGACTTCGTGGGGCTATGATTGCTACAGGTTCTGCTGTCAATGACTTGGCACAATCATCTTCAGCCAATGCTGGATATATTGTAGACTTCACAAGTAGATTAGCTGGTATCGGTCTGCAAGCTCATTTGAGCCAACAAAATATTATGGGTTTTGGATCCGTGCTTGACCAAAATATGCAGAATGTTGAAACATCTGCAACCGCAGTAAGCCAATTGATTACCAAAATATACCAGGATCCGGCTAAGTTTGCTAAACTTGCAGGAGAGAATGTAAAGAAATTCTCCAACCTGTTGAAAACGGATGCTAACCAGGCTTTGCTCACTTTTTTGGCAGCTATGAAAGATAGAGGCGGTTTTAGCGGATTGGCTAAGATGTTTGATGAAATGGGACTTGATGGAACACGATGTGTCGGAGTACTCTCAACATTAGCAACAAAGTTAAAAGATGTCCAAGTTGCACAGCATATAGCAAATCAGTCTTACGCAAAGGGAACAAGCGTGCTAAATGAATTTAATATACAAAATTCATCCGTACAGGCTCAAATGGATAAAGCCAAAAAGAATTTCAAGGAGATAACGATCGCTCTCGGTCAGGAGCTGCTTCCTGTTGTGCGATATACAATATCGGGTGCTGGTCTTACTGTAAGAGCTCTTTATAATATTATAACAGCTACGAAACCGCATATTAATGGTATATTGAAATTATCTGCTGTATTGTTGACATTGACAGCTATATACAAAGCTCATACAATTGCTACTTATGCCTGGTATGTAAAAGAGGAAGCGTTGTTTTTGCTGGAGAAAGTAGAAACTGCCTTTGAGAGGACGAGAATAACTGTTATTACGGCCTTAAAAGTAGCGTATTATTTGTTGACTGGTCAGTTGGCAAAGGCTAAAGAAGCTATGATTGTACTTAATACCGTTGCAAAGGAAAATCCTTATGGAGTAGTAATTGCGGTAGTGGCAGCATTAGCAGCAGGCATTACAGCTTTGATATTAAAAATAAAAAATGAAAAAGACGCAATAGAGCAAAATACGGTAGCTATAAAATCAGCAAAGGCAGCTCATCAAGATATGTTGGAAGCTCAAAAGCAGATGAATCAGAATACTGCAAATGCTAAATCAAAGTTGACAGATTTGACTAATATAATTAATTCCAATGTATATAGCTATGGGGAAAAGAAGAGGGCAATGATAGCGTTGGAAAAGATTGTGCCTGGTTATCATCGGAACCTGGCAAACGAAGCTGGACTGACAAAAGCGAACAACAAGGCGTTGGCAGAATACGTGTCTAGATTGAATGATGCAGCGATGGCACAGGCTCTGTATGATAGAATGGTGGCATTGAGAGGCAAGCAATTTGATTTGCAGCAGGAGATTTCCAGACATAATAATTCTGCAAAACATGTCCAAAGTGAAATTAATCGCCATCCTGAAAAATATAATGCTACAACAACCAGTACCTATACGACCGGATTCGGATCTACGATGATAGGTAATACCGTAGCGACAAAGGATAATTACTTGAAACATCAAGAGTTGGAAAACTGGGTGAAATTGTCAAAAGAGGCTGGCGATAATTTGAAAGTAGTTAATAGTGAAGTCACTTACATTAATAACTATATGGCAAAGAACAAAGGTGTCAGGGAACAATATCAAAAATTAATTGAAAGTACGGATACAACATATTCCCCTTCAAAATTAGACAGTGGAAGTGGTAAATATATAGATCCTAAGGCTGAAAAGGCAGCAGAGAAAGAAAGGAAGAAACGTGAGCGTGAACATGAAGCAGCAGTGCGTAAATTGGCAGCTGCACAAAAGAAAGAAATGAATAAAGAGCTGAAAAATGCTAAAGACCAAACAGATAAAGAAGAGGCTCTAAATATATTGAGCTTGACAAATCGAGAGGAAACATATCGGCAGTATATTGAGAAACAGCATCAATTGACAATTGCCGGCCTTAATAAACGTATTGCCATCTTAAAAAAGTTCGGACAGAACTATAATAGTTTAACGAAAGAGGTTCAGGAAGAACAGAAAAAGGCAGATGAAGATCATACCAAATTACTGCAACGCAATGTAGAGGCTAACTATCAAAAAGAGGTCGCCATGGCTCATGAAGCTTATAACAATAGGAATGATGAAGCTTATAAAGATGATGATGCCTTAAATCAAAGACTATTTGAAGCTCAGCAATCTTATCTAGTCGACAAGATGGCGACGGAAAAAAAATATTCCGACGAGTGGTTAAATGACCAGGATGAAATGGATCGGAACTCTAAAGAATTCCGTATCCAGCAAGAAGAAGATTATGAACGGACCTTAGACGATTGGAGACAGGAATACGGCAGGCAAGATTTTGAAACTCAAATGAAAGAAACCTTAAGGCGTCTCGATAAGGTGCATACAGCAAAATTAGCCAGTGAACAAGAGTATCAAGAATTGCGAAAACAGATGATCTTAAAATATGATCAGGCAAAAGCGGAACAGGATAAAAATCATTCGGTAAGAGAACTGACGGATGCAAACGCACAAAGTGCAGAACAGACGGCATCCGATGAAGCCTCTGCATCAGAAGGTTCACAAGCCGGAACATCTGTTGGCCAATATTTGTTTGGTGACATTAAGCACTATCAAGATACTATGGCGAATCTGAAACAATTGTACAAAGATGATAATAAGGCATTTCAAGAATTTCAGGAAGCAAAAGCTAAAGCCTTTGAACACATGTGTGAGGGTATTGCTACAAAAATGAAATGGACTTACGATCAGGTAAGCACTATAATGACAGCTGAATCATCTTATTATTCTGCTGAGTCAAATTATCAGGAAGCAATAACACGGAAAAAATATGATAAGCGTATTGACGCTGCATCCAATAATTCTGCGAAAAAGAAAAAATTACAGGATAAAGAAGAAAAGGAAATAGCTGCCATCAAGAGAAAATATGATAAAAAAACGATGAAGATGGAGCTGGCTAAAGCAACTGTAGAAATGGTAATGGGAGCGATGTCAGCTTATACGTCAACGATGGAGAATGCACCTTGGCCTGCGAACTTGACTTTGGCACCAATATCGGCGGCTATTGCTACGGCAGCTGGTATGATCAATATAGCGACCATCAAAAAACAGCATGCAGCAGAAGAAGCCGGATATTATTATGGTGGATTTACAGCCGGAACAAACTATACCCAGGAAGCCGGTGTTGTCCATCAGGGTGAGTTCGTGGCCAATCATCAGGCGGTTAACAATACTAATATACTTCCGGCACTCCGGCTCATAGACCAGGCTCAACGCAATAATACGATCGGACATATTACCGCAGAGGATGTGGAACGTACACTCGGAGTAGGCTCTGCTGTTGTATCTGCTCCGCAGGTTAATATCAATACTGATAACAGTCAGTTGCAAGAGCAGCTTACAGCAGTAAGCGACGCTCTGGGAAAACTTAACAAACAGCTGGATAATGGAATTACAGCTGTAGCTTCGATCGATGGACGCAATGGAATAGCCCATCAGCTTGACAGGTATAACAAATTAAAGAATAATGTATGATAAATTGTATTCTTGACGGAAAAGTAGGATATCCATCTACCACCTCTAATATTAAGGTAACTTACGAAAATGGATTTGTTAACGATTCTAGTGAATATACGTTAGAAATAGAATTTCCAATGACTATTGTAGAGAATCAACGATTATTTCATTTCATGCACAAATTTGAAGTATCTAAAACAATATCTGTCTTCTCAGACTGTAAGCTGTTTGCTGATAACCGTCTTATTGTCAGTGGAAAGGGCCATGTTACTTCAGCTACACCATCAGTAGTGAAATTACAGATAGCAGGGGGAAAAAGCCGGATTAAATATGATTCAAAGTTTGAAGCTGATTATATAGATAAGTTGAATTTAGGATCTGCTCCTGATAGTAAGATTGATATGAATAATCTGCACCTTGATGCCCTGAACAACCTGAAATATTATATGGATCTTGCCGGGAGTGTAGTTCCCGGAGTAAAAGGCCAGTATGCATTTAATCCTATTTGGGATGAAACTGGCAGTTACTGGATGAATATACCATCCTACAATCCAACTCTAGGAACCCTGTGGCTAAATGAACTGGCCATACAGCCCAATTTGGTTTTTGTTGTAAAAAAAGTGTTGGAAGCTGAAGGTTTTACTGTCATTCGTAATGATTTTGATCAGGCTCCTTGGAATCAACTAATTGTTATGAATTGTTATGGAACACTTCAGATAGCCAAGGCATTGCCTCATTGGACTATTTATGATTTTCTTGAGAATGTACGGAAGTTTCTTAATGCGACCTTTGTATTTCATGATGCAGAGAAGACTGTGGAAATTGTTGCTCTGTCAGAATTAATTAGTAAAGGGGTGAAAGAGTATAAGTGCCTCGACGATTTTGCCATGGAATATGAGGATGATGGACTTTCAACACTCTCGACATCTAATGTAGCTTATAACTTTCCTGAGTCCGAGAACCGCAGTTGGAAAGAATATATCAGCAATGATATTCTAAAAGCCTATACTGTAAAATCTTATAGTAGTATATCAGAAATGAATACTGCTGCGCAGAATATGACTGTAAAGGACAGGCAGACAACTATATTTAAAGTGGCTTATAACTATTATATATATGGTTATGATGAAGATGATACTGATGATGAAAATGAGAAATGTATCCGTGTGGGATATTTTAATCCTCTTATTCGTGACTCTAGTAGTGATAATACTGATGAAATAGTGATTGTGCCTGTGGCCACAGCTAAAATAGAAATACAGGATCAAAAAAACACCTACAGTGATTATGATATTGATGTAGCCAACTTCGAAAAGATTTTTCATTTTACAGATGTATTATGGCATAAGAATGTCAATCTCTTTGTACCATCCATGAAACAGGAGCGTAATACAAAGTTTGACTATCAGACAGGATCAGATGATAATTATGTATCGGTACAGGATGCAATGAATGGCAGTAGTAAGGAAGAGACTACTGCTGATGAAAAGATGCAAGTAGCATTTCAGTCATCTGTATTATATAACTATACAAAAAATTGTAGAGCTGTATCAGAAGATGATCCGAAAAATAATATCCTTATGCCATTTGTGTTTTCAGATTCCAGATTAATGAATGATATATGTGGCAATAAAGATGATGACGATGGAATATCTCTGTCACTGGAAGCATTACCGGAATCAATTGGAAGTTTGGATGAGTCAAATTATACCATTGATAAAAATAATCAAATTACCATTCAGTTTTTGAGTGATAATATTCCGGATCCGTCAAATGTGTATCTGTTCAGAGGAAAAAAATATATTTGTGAGAAAATAGAAGTTACGGTAAATAACCGGGGTGTGGATAAGATAAAGACAGGTTATTTCTATGAGTTACATTAAACACTTAAAGGACTGCTGAAAATTACAGTTCCCCTTTAAAGTGTTTGGTATCTTCATCTACAAGCCGATCCCTTCCTTGTAGATACATATTAGTTGTATGTACATCTGCATGCCTGGCTTGATCACGTGCTGCCACCACACCTTCTGCATTTGCGAGGTCACGGATGCCGGAATCTTTCAGACTGTAGAATTGTAGAGAGTCCGGCCAATTGAAATGCTCTCTTATTTTGGCGAATTGATAGCGGAAGATATTGCTGGCAATTCTTTCTTTGTTTGGCAGTAATCCATGTCCAAACAAATAATATTGTCCAGGCCGGTCGAAGATGTGTAATTCATTCATAAGATTTAATACCTTATCATTCAGAGCAACTACGGAATCGTGCCTGTTTTTAGATATCTCATGACTGATATAGATAGATTGTTTGTTTATGCTGATATCCTTAATTCGTAAATAAGTTAATTCTGTTGGGCGGATAAGCGTATAATATTCCATCATTACGGCCAGTAGAAACTGTTTATTTGCATGCTGAAGGTAAGAGGATAACTCGTGCAGCTGATTATGAGTGAGAGGCTGACGTTTTTTCGAGTCTTCATGTAGATTACTGATACCTGTACATGGGTTCTGTTCTATGTATCGTTTTTCTATCATCCAGGAACAAAATGCGGAGAGCCATGTACGGTAATTGTTTCGTGTTCTTGCAGAGTCGTCACGGTCCAAAAGGATGTAGTCGAGAAAATCCACGATAAATGTAATATTAACCTGGTAAGCCATCATATTTTCATGGCAATTGTCATGGATATATTCTTCCAGATGCTTTAATCGGTTAAGATAATCCGTTTTTGTTTTGTCCTTTAATACTCCTTTTTTATTAATGTTAGAGATATAGAGGCGATATCGTTCTATTACAGTAAGTATTTTTACAGATCCTCGGCGTGATGGAGCATCTATCCAAGGATTCCAACCATTTTGCACCTTATTATATATGTTTGCAATAATCTGTGCAGCCATATAGTTTCTTATTCGTCCTTTTTTATATCGGTCGAGCATATATTTTTTACGGCGTAATCTATCAGTTGCAGGATCACGCATTTCGAAACTAATGTAACTTGATTTTCCATCATGCCTGGTAGGCGGCACGAAGTTAATAATTGATTTTTTTGATTTTTTAATACTATTAGAGCACATTTTTTTTACATTCTTCGATGGGGAAGGATGTATATGTTCCGTTTCCAGTCCTAGACCTTACTATAATTGAAAAAGCGTAAGTAACTGAATATCAATTATTTACGCTTTATATTAGTTGCGGAGGCAAGACTCGA
>DMYZ01000020.1:8563-10650 GCA_003483565.1 Prevotella sp. | reverse complement strand
GGAAAGGTGCTCAGCCTGCCCGTGTTGAGAAAATAGCAGGGCAGGGCAGTAATCGTGCCTATTACCGTATTTTTGATGCTGATGGTGATTCTGTTGTTGGTGCAGTAGGAACAAGTCGGGATGAGAATCATGCTTTTGTTTATCTCTCTCGTCATTTCATCAAGCGTCAGTTGCCGGTGCCCGAAATTATTGCCGTGAGCGATGATGAGCTTTGCTATATCCAGACTGATCTCGGAGGAATGTCCTTGTTTGATGCTATTCGTGGGGGGCGTGATGCCGGAGGACGATATAATCAGAAAGAGCAACAACTTCTTTTTAATACGATTCGCCAGCTTCCTAATATTCAGATCCGGGGAGCTCGCGGTCTGGATTGGAGTAACTGTTATCCGCAGCCCGAGTTTGATACGGAGAGTGTGCTTTTTGATCTGAACTATTTTAAATATTGTTTTCTCAAACCTACGGAACTTGATTTTCATGAACTGAAGCTGGAAGCTAATTTTCATCTTTTCGCCAAAGACTTGACCTCAGAAAAGATGGAGTGTTTTCTCTATCGTGATTTTCAGGCCCGCAACATAATGTTGGATAAAAATGGCAACCCCTACTTTATTGACTTTCAAGGTGGGCGCAAGGGACCTTTTTATTATGATCTGGCTTCTTTTCTGTGGCAGGCATCAGCCAAATATTCTTTTCGTTTGCGTCAGCGTCTTGTCTATGCTTATTATGAGAGCCTGAAAAACTATACAGAAGTGCCAGATGAGCGTCATTTCGTAAAAAGACTGTCTCTGTTTGTACTCTTCCGCACTCTTCAGGTGCTGGGGGCTTACGGCTTTCGTGGATATTTTGAGAGGAAGAAGCATTTCATCGATTCTATCCCTGCAGCAATCCAGAATCTCCGTGATTTACTGGATATGGGAGAAGATGTATTTCCTTATCCTTATATGATGGGTATGCTCCGACGGCTTACAGAACTGCCTCAGTTTACAGAAATACAGCAGTCTTCATTGACACGTGGTGACGGGCTCAAGACAGCAGACCATAATATTTATCCGACCCATCCTCAGGATGGTCCTGCTACTTATTCCAAATATGACGATAAAGGACCGCTTGTTGTTCATGTCTATAGTTTTTCATTCCGCAATGGTATTCCTGAAGATCCGTCCGGCAATGGCGGAGGTTATGTTTTTGACTGCAGAAGTACCCATAATCCGGGCCGTTATGAACCTTATAAAAAGCTCACCGGACTTGATGAGCCGGTAATTCGATTCCTGGAAGATGACGGAGAGATTCTTACTTTCCTTGACAGTGTATATAAAATAGCCGATCATCATGTAAACCGGTATATTCAACGTGGTTTCACCAGTCTGATGTTTTGTTTCGGGTGTACTGGAGGGCAGCACAGGAGTGTATATAGTGCTCAGCATCTGGCAGAGCATATCCATGACAAGTTTGGCATAGAGGTGGAGGTGATCCATCGTGAACAGCATATACATCAAATACTTCCGGCAAAGAAGTAAAGATGTTGTTTTTATGAAATAAGAATATTGCAATGATTCCTGTCATGTATCGTTGTAATATTCTTAATATTTTTGGTCATATCCTGAAAAATGACTATATTTGCACGCATTAAAGATTGAAGATGATGCAAGCGATGATTTTTGCTGCTGGGTTAGGTACCCGTTTAAAACCTCTTACCGACCACATGCCCAAGGCGTTGGTGAGAGTAGGGGGCGAGCCGCTGCTCAAGCGCGTTATCTTCAAACTGAAAGAGGCCGGTGCTGACCGTATTATAGTCAATGTCCATCATTTTGCTCCTATGATAGTTGATTATCTTAAGGAAAATGATAACTTTGGCATGGATATCCGTATCAGTGATGAGTCTGCCGGACTTCTTGAAACCGGTGGCGGTATCCGTCGGGCACGTGATCTGTTCAGTCCCCTTATTCCTATTCTTATTCATAATGTTGATATTCTAAGCAATGTCAACTTGAAGAAATTCTATCATCTCAGTCCGCGTATGATATGTCGGGGCTGTGGAATACCTCATCTTCAGGCTGATGCCACTCTGCTGGTAAGCTGGCGCAAGACCA
>DMYZ01000020.1:7141-8354 GCA_003483565.1 Prevotella sp. | reverse complement strand
ATCCGCGGTTACGTAAAAGATGATCTCCGTCTTATGGACGTAGGGAAGCAGGATACGTTGCGGCAGGCAGAAGATTTCCTTCAAACGCTATAATTTAAATTCTATTATAAACGATGCAACAGAAGATTATCATCCTCGATTTTGGATCCCAGACCACACAGTTGATTGGCCGCAGAGTCCGTGAACTCGATACCTTCTGCGAGATCTTACCGTACAATAAGTTTCCTGAGAATGACGAAGGAGTAATTGGAGTTATTCTCAGCGGAAGTCCTTATTCTGTTCATGATAAAGAAGCTTTCAAGGTTGACTTGAAAAAATTTATCGGTAAGTATCCTGTACTAGGTATTTGCTATGGTGCACAGTTTATCTCTTTCAGCCAAGGTGGTAAGGTGGAGCAGACTGGCACTCGTGAATATGGCCGTGCAAATTTGAAAACGGTAGATACGAATACCGCTGTATTTAAAGGCTTTAATCAGGACTCTCAAGTTTGGATGAGCCATGGTGATACCATTACGGCTATACCAGAAGGTTATCATGTGACAGCATCCACGGAAGATGTGAAATATGCAGCTTATGCAAATGAGTCTGAAAGGGTATGGTGTGTACAGTTCCATCCGGAAGTATTTCATACTACTCAGGGAACACTGTTGCTGAAGAATTTTGTTGTTGGTGTCTGTGGCAGTCATCAGGAATGGAGTCCGGCTTCTTTTGTGGAGTCTACAGTGAAGGAGCTTAAGGAACAGATTGGTGACGACCGCGTTATCCTTGGCCTTTCCGGCGGTGTTGATTCTTCAGTATGTGCCACTTTGCTGAATAAGGCAATAGGAAAGAATCTTACCTGTATTTTTGTAGATCACGGTATGCTCCGTAAAAATGAGTATGAGAAAGTTATGGAGGCCTATAATGGTCTTGGACTGAATGTGATCGGTGTAAATGCCAGCGAGAAATTCTTTGAAGATCTTAAGGGTGTTTCTGATCCGGAGAAAAAGCGTAAGATCATCGGTCGTGACTTCGTGGAAGTCTTCAATGCTGAGGCTAAAAAAATAACAGATGCCAGATGGCTCGCTCAAGGTACGATTTATCCTGACCGTATAGAGAGCCTTAGTATTACCGGTATGACGATCAAAAGTCATCATAATGTGGGAGGACTTCCTAAAGATATGAAACTCCAGCTTTGTGAGCCTTTGAAATGGTTGTTTAAGGATGAAGTCCG
>DMYZ01000020.1:1545-6979 GCA_003483565.1 Prevotella sp. | reverse complement strand
TATGTGATGCCAGACGGCACTAGTCTGTATGATCATGTATGGCAGGCAGGTACAGTTCTGCTTTCTACGATTCGCAGTGTCGGGGTTATGGGGGATGAACGTACGTATGAACATCCGGTAGCTCTCCGCGCCGTGACCAGTCAGGATGCCATGACAGCTGACTGGGCTCATCTGCCTTATGATTTCATGGCTAAAGTAAGCAATGAAATTATCAATAAGGTAAAGGGAGTAAACCGCGTATGCTATGATATATCCTCTAAACCGCCATCGACAATTGAATGGGAATAAGGCTAGATCTTAAAATATTACAAGCGGCTGGGACGATCTGTTCCGGTCGCTTTTTTTTCTGTTATGTTTTGGGTGTTATCTTCCTTTTTGCTTTGTTGGATGTGGAATGATGGCGGTTCGTTTCCATACTGTTTCTCCTTTAGGATACATTTGCTGGCAGTTGGAAGAGTATATCATGTTCTTTTATGCAGCGATTCGATTCGAATCGCTGCATAAAAGAACATGAAACAGGAGATAAAAGACCATTAAATACAGAGCGATTCGATTCGAATCGCTGGAGGGCAGACCATGACCGGTTTGTTCCTACAGTTCTGCAGGGCTATTTAAAGGTTTCTGTTATGCTTTCTTTTGTTCCTTAAGCAGATCTCGTATCTCAGTGAGGAGTTCTTCTTCTGCAGATGGCTTCGGGTCAGGAAGGGGCTTTTCTTCCTGTTTGCTTTTTCTGGTCAGAGCATTGATACCTTTGACAAGGAGAAATACACAGAAGGAGATGATGACAAAGTCGATCAGAGTCTGAATAAAATTGCCATAATTGATCGTTGCAGGCTGAAGTGTTTCCAGTCCGGGGATAGAACTCTTTGGCAGCGTCATTTTGAGATCACTGAAGTTGATGCCTCCTATAAGCCATCCGACAGGAGGCATGATGATATCGTTAACAATGCTGGATACAATTTTACCGAAAGCTCCCCCGATGATTACGCCGACAGCCATATCAACGGCATTCCCTTTAACAGCGAAATCCTTGAACTCTTGAATTATTTTCCCCATAAGCTTATAATTTAAAACTCTTAAAATACTACCGGAAATGTTTTTTTGCAACCTAGAGTTAACACTCAGCACTTTTGAATTTAAAAAAGAACTTGTGAAATGATGATTTTTTCTTTTTTATATAATTTAATGCCTTTTCTAAATGCAAATATAGAAATTATTTTGTATCTTTGCTTGCGTTAAAAGAAAAAAGTGCTGATATAGTGTTATCTTCATAATGTTCCACATTTAAGGAGCTTGCGCTATTAAGGCAAAAAGATTAAGTATACATTTTTAAACCCTTTAAAATAAAGAAAGAAAAATGATTAAAATTGGTATTAACGGTTTCGGTCGTATCGGCCGTTTCGTTTTCCGTTCTACTCTTGAGGACGCTAACAAGAATGATGTTAAGGTAGTAGGTATCAATGACCTTCTTCCTATCGATTATCTTGCTTATTTGCTGAAGTATGATACTATGCACGGACGTTTCAACGGTGAGGTTTCTGTAAAGGACGAGCACACACTTGTTGTTAACGGCAACGACATCCGTATCTTCGCTGAGCGTGATGCAGAGAATATCAAATGGGGTGAGATCGGCGCTGAATATGTAGTTGAGTCTACAGGCTTCTATCTTACAATGGACCGTGCTGAGAAGCATCTCAAAGCTGGTGCAAAGTATGTTGTTCTTTCTGCACCTTCTAAGAAAGGTGAGGACGGCCGTCAGGCTGATATGTTCGTATGTGGTGTTAACACCGATACTTACAAGGGCCAGACTGTCGTTTCTAACGCTTCTTGCACAACTAACTGTCTTGCTCCTATCGCTAAGGTTCTTAACGATGAATTCGGCATCGAGACTGGTTTGATGACAACCGTTCACTCTACTACTGCTACTCAGTTGACCGTTGACGGTCCTTCTAAGGGTGGTAAAGACTGGCGTGGTGGCCGTGCTGCTGCCGGCAACATCATCCCTTCTACTACTGGTGCTGCTAAGGCTGTAGGTAAGGTTATTCCTGAACTGAACGGTAAATTGACAGGTATCTCTATGCGTGTTCCTACTCTGGATGTATCTGTTGTTGACCTGACCGTTAACTTGAAGAAGCCAGCTACTCAGAAGCAGATTGATGAGGCTATGAAGAAGGCTTCTGAAACTAACTTGAAAGGTATTCTGGGTTACACAGAAGACGCAGTCGTTTCTTCTGACTTCCTGGATTGTCCTTTGACATCTATTTACGATGCAACTGCAGGTGTACACCTCACAGACAACTTCGTAAAGATCGTTTCTTGGTATGACAATGAGTTCGGATACAGCCACAAGGTTGTTGAACTGATCAAAGTCATGAATGCTTATAACAGCAAGCACTAATTTGAATTTCTGTTCAAACTAGATAATTTTAGCCGTTCAGCATTGCTGAACGGCTTTTTTTGTGTATTTTTGCAAGGAACAAGTTGAGGGAATATGAAAAAGATGATAACGATACTCGGTCCTACTGCCAGTGGCAAGACAGCTCTTGCTGTAGCATTGGCTGCTGCTGTCGATGGAGAAATTATCAGTGCTGACAGCAGACAGGTGTATCGTGGTATGGACATTGGTACAGGAAAGGATCTTGATGAATATATTTATGAGAATCGCTCGATACCTTATCATCTTATTGATATCTGTGATCCCGGCACAAAGTATAATCTTTTTCGTTATCAGGAAGATTTTCTCCAGGCTTATAACAGTATTCAGGAACATGAGCATATTCCTGTCCTCTGTGGCGGTACCGGACTTTATATAGAATCAGTGTTGAAGGGATATTCGCTTTCACCTGTTCCTCAAAATAATCAACTTCGTGAGCAATTGGCTGGCTCGTCTCTTCCTGAATTGACTGCGATACTGGAGCGTCTTAAGACAAAGACTGGAAATAAAATGCATAATAAAACGGATGTAGACAGTGTACAGCGGGCTATTCGTGCTATAGAGATTGAAAGTTATAATATAGAGCATCCGGTACCGGAACGGAATTTTTCTCCTATAGACTCTTTGATTATAGGAGTGGACATTGACCGTGAGTTGCGTAGAGCAAAGATTACGAAACGACTGGAGGAACGCCTGGATAACGGTATGGTGGATGAAATCAAAAGGTTGCTGGCAGAAGGCATTTCTTCAGAAGATCTTATCTATTATGGCCTCGAATATAAGTATGTTACGGAGTATGTTGTTGGCAAACTTTCATATCAAGAAATGTTCAGACAGCTGGAAATAGCCATCCATCAGTTTGCCAAGCGCCAGATGACTTGGTTCAGGGGTATGGAACGCAGAGGTTTTATGATTCATTGGTTAGATGCCATGTTATCAATGGACGAAAAAGTAAGGCAGATCAAAAGTCTTTATAATATATAAAAAAGGAAAGGAGTAAGGGAATGGAGCTGGTAAGTAATACATCAGATAAAAAAGATCGATGGGGGATTATTTATTGTCCTAAAGGTGGACGGTATAATCGTCATCATTGGGAGAAAATACAGCAGTGTCTGCGCAGTGAAGGTGTTGGCTTTGACTATGTGCAGAGTGAAAATCGGGGCAGTGTTGAACGACTGGTAAAGATGATGATCAACAACGGCTATAAAACGATTATAATGGTTGGAGGAGACTCTGCTCTCAATGATGCCGTTAATTGCCTGATGCGGACAGATACTGCAGTCCGCAATTCTATTGCACTGGGAGTGATACCTAATGGTATGATGAATGATTTTGCCTGTTTCTGGGGTTTTGATGAAAGTAATTATGAGCAGACCATCAAAGATTTGAAGGTCCATCGTGTACGCAAGATAGATCTTGGCCGTATTCAATATCTGAATAGGGAACAAGAGAAATGCCACCGTTATTTTCTGAACTGCGTCAATATCGGGCTTATTGCCTCTATTATGAATCTGCGCAATAGAACCCGTCATTGGCTGGGTTCGCGTACTTTGTCCTTTTTGTCCTCGTTCATTCTGATGACTTTCCAACGGCTTGATTATAAAATGCACCTTAAAATCAATGAGGATGAGATCAAGCGCAGGGTGATGACTGTATGTATCGGTAATGCTCTGGGATATGGGCAGACTCCTAATGCAGTTCCTTATAATGGGCTTCTTGATGTCTCCGTTGTGTATCAGCCTAAGATGGTACAGCTTTTTGAAGGATTTTACCTGTTTATTAAGAATAAAATTTTAAATCACCGAAGCGTCCATCCTTATCGTACCCATGAAGTCGTGATAAAGGATTCATCGCAGGCACTGGTAAGTATTGACGGAAGATTGATGCATACACCCAAGGGAGAATATCGTATTACAGTGGAGCAGGAAGTCATCAATTTCCTTATCCCAAAGTAGAAACCCGCCTTAATTCATCCTCTTCCAAAATTTTAATTTTTCTCCCGTCTATGGCTATAAGATGTTCATTGGCGAAAGAGGAGAGGGTACGTATAGCATTGCTGGTAGTCATATTAGACATGCTGGCAAGGTCATCACGGCTCAAATAGATGCTTAGCGTATATCCGTCTTCCTCCAAACCATATTTGTCTTTCAGAGTTATGAGAGCCTCGGCAAGGCGTCCGCGAATATGTTTCTGGGTGAGATTGACTGTACGGTCATCAGCTTGGCCTAGCTCGGTGGCAAGATGACTGATAATATAAAAGCAGAAGTCTGTGTTTTCCTTTAGTATTTGTGTGAAAACAGAGATGGGGAAAAAAACTATAGTGCAAGGCTCAAAGGCGATGGCAGAAGTGTGATAGTTCTGATGGGCAAAATAAGCCCGGTAACCGAACAGCTCCATGGGCTTTACTGTTCTCACAATCTGATTTCTTCCACTGATGCCATCTTTCGTAATTTTGATTTTGCCATGAATAAGGCTGAAAACGTTGACGGGATCATCAACCTCTTTATAAATGGTTTCGTTTTTCTTATAGTATCCGATGCTAAGATTAGCCTTGAGAAGTTCTGCCTGCTCAGAAGACAAAACATCCCATAGTGATGCCATTTCCTGTACAATTTTATCCTTTTCCTGGTTTGCCGAAATTGTCATACCACTTCTCTTTTTTACCTTTATTGTGCAAAAATACATAAAATAATTGAAAAGGTACATACTTTTTATGATATTCTTTACAATCGAAATAAATTGGTTTGATTTAGTAAAAAAATATTGTTTTCATTTTGCTTTTTCATGGAAAATGACTAATTTTGAAGACAGGAACGTCGTGATGTATTTTGCTACAAAGAACAGCATTTTATTCACAGACGTTATTTGTTGGGTAAAATAATTTTTTAAACCTTAATATATGTCTATGAGTTATCTGCGTTTCGAAAAAGCTATGATGACAAATTTACAGGAGTCGTTACCGAAAGAGGTGCTGCGCACTAATCGTTCGGGAGCTTATTC
>DMYZ01000020.1:0-1495 GCA_003483565.1 Prevotella sp. | reverse complement strand
TGCTTTCTTCCCTTGATGTTACGGTAATACAGCATGGAGCAGAATTTAATCTTGGCCTGCATAAGTATCAGGGCAATTATTTCAGCCCGAATGGTCATAAATATATTCGCGAATTTGATTGTGATACAGTTCCTACTACGTTATATCAGGTGGGTAGTGTCTTACTGAAAAAGGAAGAGGTCTTTCAACATAATGAGGATCGTGTTTTGTTGCGCTATACTTTGGTCGATGCTCATTCCAATACGATTTTGCGTTTCCGCCCTTTTCTTGCTTTTCGGAGTGTCCGGGAATTTACGCATGAAAATACAATGGCCAGTCGTGAATATTCACTTGTTGATAATGGCATTCGTACCTGTATGTATACAGGTTATCCGGATCTGTATATGCAGTTTAATAAAAAAAACAAATTTATTTTCCAGCCTGACTGGTATCGTGGTGTAGAATATCCAAAAGAGCAGGAGAGAGGTTATAATTTCAATGAAGATCTTTATGTGCCGGGATATTTTGAAATGAATATTCGTGCGGGTGAGAGCATTGTTTTTTCTGCATCTATCTCTGAATTCAAGTCTTCTCATCTTAAACCTCTTTTTGAGGAAGAAGTCAAGAAGCGCATTCCGAGAGATAATTTTTTCCATTGTCTGTTCAATTCTGCCCATCAGTTTCATATAGAAGACAAGAAAACCGATGAGACATATCTGCTTGCCGGTTATCCTTGGTTCAAATGCCGCGCCCGTGATACCTTTGTTGCGTTGCCGGGCCTTACATTGAGTATAGAGGAATATGAGTATTTTGACAGAATTATGGCCACAGCCATTAAAGGAGTGAAAGATTTTATGGCTGGCAGACCACTTTCTGTGAAGATCTATGAGATGGATAAACCGGATGTCCTGCTATGGGCTGTATGGAGTATTCAACAATATGCCAAGAGCATGGGACATCCTCGTTGTCTCGAAAAATACGGGTCGATCTGCTGTGATATTATTGAGTTTATTATTAGCGGACTTCATCCTCACATGAAACTTGCCGCAAATGGTTTGTTGTGTGTAGAAGGCGGCAAGGAGGAGCCGATGACTTGGATGAACTCTGTGACAGGGGGACATCCTGTAATTCCACGTAATGGATATATTGTTGAAGTCAATGCTCTATGGTATAATGCCCTTTGCTTCTGCGCTTCATTGGCAAGCGAGAAGGATGATCTGAAAAATGAAAATCGTCTCACTCAATATGCAGAACTATGTAAGGCATCGTTTTTGGATGTGTTTCTCAATGATTATGGCTATCTTTATGATTATGTTGATGGGAATATGGTGGACTGGAGTGTACGTCCTAACATGATATTCCCGATAGCTTTTGATTATTCGCCCCTTGATGAAGATCAGAAGGCAAAAATGCTGGATATGTGTACTCGTGAGCTCCTCACTCCTAAAGGACTTCGTTCCCTTTCTCCCAAGAGTGGTGGCTATAATCCTGTCTACATTGGTTCGCAGAGCCAGCG
>DMYZ01000050.1:21876-29722 GCA_003483565.1 Prevotella sp. | reverse complement strand
TATTGTTCATCATAGAACAACAAAAATAATGAAACGAATTTTGAAAGTTAAACTTATTATTCAGCCTCTGGAACGATCAGTTTATATCCTTTACCATGGATATTAATAATTTCTATCTGGTCATCGTCTTTCAAATGTTTACGCAATTTAGTAATATACACGTCCATGGATCGGGCATTGAAATAATTATCATCAATCCAGATAGTTTTTAATGCGAAGTCACGTTGCAGTATTTCATTCGCATGAGAACAAAGCAGAGCTAACAGCTCATTTTCCTTAGTCGTCAATTTCGTCTGTTTGTCACCTATACTAAGTAACTGTTTCTGAGTATCAAAGATATAACGACCGATATGATAGAGAGTGGATTCTTTATTCTTTTTGCCACGTACACGACGCAGAATAGCTTCAACACGGAATACAAGTTCCTCCATAGAGAAAGGTTTGGTGATATAATCATCAGCACCTATTTTAAAACCTTCCAGGATATCTTCCTTCAATGTCTTTGCGGTCAGAAAGATAATAGGAATTTCAGCATTAGCCTGGCGAATCTCTTTAGCCAGCGTAAAACCATCTTTCTTAGGCATCATGACATCCAACACACAGATATCATATTTCTCTTTCATGAACTCCTTGTAACCGATTTCTCCATCCGGGCATAAGGTTGCTGTATAGCCTTTGGCTTGCAAATATTCGCGAAGCAACATTCCGAGGTTTTCATCATCCTCGCAAAGCAAAATCTTAATAGTTTCGTCCATAATTCTTTTATTTTAATTATTGTTATTCAATCATTGATAAATGCCAACTTAATAGTAAAAGTAGTACCCTTGCCATATTCACTGTCAACATGAATGACACCTTCATGAAGCTCAACCATTTTCTTCACATAGGCAAGGCCGAGTCCAAATCCTTTCACGTCATGTACATTACCCGTATGCACCCGATAGAACTTATCGAAGATCTTCTTCAAATTATCCTTCTTGATTCCCAAACCGGTATCACGCACAGACACACAAACCTTGTCACCTTCATTCCAGGTCTTCATATATACATTAAGGGGCTTGTCCGGTTTAGAATATTTCACAGCATTGTCAAGTAAGTTAAAAATAACATTCTGAAAATGCATCTCATCAACATAAATAGTAGAATCAACAGCTGCGATTTCTGTATATACATGCCCTCCTGTATGTTCTACCCGCAGAGTGAATGAATTGCCAATAGTCTCGACCATTTCATTGAGATCTACCTCTTTTTTCTTCAATACTGCTTTCTTGCGATCATACATAGACATCTGCAATACTTTCTCTACAAGAAACCTCAGTCGCTTACTCTCATCATTAATAACACTACTTAAATGAGCTATCAGCGCAGGGGTCTTGGTGACCGACTTATCATTAAGCATCTGGGCTGCAAGAGAAATACTAGCAATAGGCGTTTTCAACTCATGCGTCATATTATTGATAAAATCATTTTTCAGTTCACTGTAACGCTTGCTACGGAATATAATAACAATAGTAAAGATGAAAGTGATAAGAAGTACAAAAGTAAAAATAATACTCGGTATCATGAAGCGAACAGAAGAATAAATATAGCTGTTCATATCAGGAAAATGGATCTTTACTATACCCATATTTGACTGCGGGTCATTGCGGAATAATATCTGCGAGTAGCTGTATTCTTCACCTTCATCAGTATAATCAGGGCAACGGTACACTTCCCTGCCATCCATCGTTGAGACTGTAAAATGGTAAGGAATATCAATGCCATTATTCATCAATTCTGCTTTCAAATCCTGATCAAGTTGCTTGAAGTTTATACGCTCTTTCAAAGGTTTATCTGAAGCCGAATAAAGTAAGGAATAAACGACCTCATCCAATAAAGCTTTCTGATAAACATAACGGTTCTTAACAGCTTCCTGAAGGGATTTCTTCGCCTCAGACATTGAGTTCTGGTCGCTATGAAGAATCATCGCTTTAGGCATAGACGACGGCTTATTAACGATAGTTTTAAGTTCAAAAGCAGAATAAACAGTACCATCCTTCCCTTTCACACTATAGGTATGTGACTGTTGGATCGTTCCATCCGGCTTGCCGCTTCGCGTTCCAATAGAATCCTTACGATAAGCTTTACGTTCAGTCTCATTTACATCTTTTTCCAAATAACGGAGCGTCTCATTAAGTTCCAGATTACGAGATGCCTGATAGAGAGCACGGTTGACTGATTCGTCGAACTGCTCCTTCTTCATATTTGCCATAGCGGAGATATATCTCAACTGCAAATAAAGCAAAGCCAGAAATGAAAAACCCATAACAATGGCTATTGTCCATATCGTTCTCTTCTTCATATTACAAAGATACATCAAACTATTAATCAATTAACATTAAATCGTTAATAAAATCAATATATTTTCAAGATATTAACCAATAATATATTTTTAATTACAAATATTAAATTATAATTCAATTAAAAGAGGAACATTTTATAAAAAATATCCCTCTTTCTCTTTTTATATTATTTCTATCAAGTTATACTTCCGCCTTTACTTCTGTCTCATGAGCATCTATCAACTTATGCTGCAAATCATTAGGAACAAGTTCATAACTGGAGAACTTGGTGATAAAAGAAGCACGGCCTCCAGATAGAGAACTAAGTGAAATACTGTAATTACTAAGTTCAGACAAAGGTATCTTAGCCTGAAGTTTCTGATAACCAGCTTCACTATCCATACCCATGATCATACTCCGGCGTCCCTGTAAATCGCTCATAACATCACCAACCATGTCCTCTGGACAATAAACCTCAAGATCATTGATTGGTTCAAGAATTTTTGGTCCAGCATTTCTAAACGCATCAGAAAAAGCATGACGGGCTGCCAACATAAATGAAAGCTCATTACTGTCTACCGGATGCATTTTCCCATCATAGACAACAACCCTTACATCCCTGGCATAACTGCCTGTAAGTGGTCCGTGCTCCATACAGTCCATCACTCCTTTAAGAATAGCTGGCATGAATCTTGCATCAATAGCTCCTCCGACGACACTGTTGATAAACACTAGTTTTCCGCCCCATTCCAGATCGATAACCTGCTTGTTCTTCATTGTCACCTTGTATTCCTGACCATCAAACTTATAAGTTACGGGATCAGGCATGCCTTCTGCATACGGCTCTACAATAAGGTGGACTTCACCAAACTGCCCTGCACCACCACTTTGTTTCTTATGGCGATACACAGCCTTAGCTGCTTTAGTAATTGTTTCACGATAAGGTACACGAGGCTCCTCAAATTTAATTTTAATTTTTTCATTATTCTCCAGACGCCATTTCAATGTACGCAGGTGGAATTCTCCCTGACCATGAATGAGTGTCTGTCCTAATTCTTTGCTGTTCTCCACAAGCCATGTCGGATCTTCCTGGCGCATTTTGATAACAGCAGCCATAAGTTTCTCTGTTTCCTGCGGGTTGACCGCTTTAATAGCACGGGTATATTTTGAATTTGGATATTTGATATAATTAAAACGCCAATCACAATCTTTCCCATTAAGCGTATTGCCCGTCTTCACATCCTTCAGCTTCACCGTGCATCCAATATCACCAGCCTCCATCTCCTCAACAGGTACACGGATGCCGCCAGCACAGACATAAACCTGTCCTATCCGCTCCTTAGACCCACGATCTGCGTTGGTTAAATCGTCTCCAGCCTTTACTTTTCCGCTCACTACCTTAAAGTAACTGACCTCCCCTATATGTGGTTCGAGACCTGTCTTGAAAAAATAAAGGCTCTCAGGACCGTTACTGTCAGGAGTAACATCTTCTCCACGGGAATTATGTAACTTAGGCATATCACTCACAAAAGGTACTACATTACCGAGAAATTCCATCAAACGCTGCACGCCCATATCTTTAGCTGCACAGACACAGAATACAGGAAAGATATTACGGGCAACCAATCCCTCACGAATACCTTTACGAAGTTCATCCTCTGAAAGAGTTTCCGTATCAAAAAATTTTTCCATCAGACACTCATCATTTTCAGCAGCAGCCTCTACAAGAGTCTTATGAAGTTCAAGTGCCTTATCATATTCTTCATCAGGAATATCCTCAATGATGGGTTTACCTCCTTCCGTCTTCCAGCTATATTTTTTCATCACAAGGACATCAACCAAACTATGAAAATTATTGCCCGTCCCAAGCGGATATTGTATTGGTATACATTTTGAGCCATAGATTTCTTTCATCTGAGCAATATTATTATCAAAATCACATTTTTCAGAATCAAGTTGATTTATCAGAAATATCACAGGCTTTTTAAGTCGCTCTGTATATCTAAAAATATTCTGCGTACCCACTTCCGGTCCATATTGACCATTGATAAGCGTCAAAGCCAGATCGGTTACATTGAGTGATGTGATGGCACCACCAACAAAATCATCTGCGCCTGGGCAATCGATGAAATTAAGCTTCCGGTGATTCCATTCCACATGAAATATCGTCGGAAAAACAGAATATCCATACTCCAACTCTACCGGAAAATAGTCACATGAAGTATTTTTAGCTTCAACGGTGCCAAGACGCTTAATAAGTCCGGCTTCAAACATTAAACATTCGGCAAGAGTAGTCTTGCCGCTACCTGACGCGCCAACCAGTGCGATGTTTTTAATCTCGTTAGTTTGATATACCCTCATAACTCTATAGATTTAAGTATTAATGTTTTTACTAGTAATTTCGAAGGTTCGTCCTTTTCATGTAGATATCGACTCCTAAGGTAGAAATTTTTCAGTTTATATCCAAAGTTTCTGATTACAGAATATCATTTTTTAAAACTAATTAGTACTTTTGCAGTATGACAGGACTATATATCCATATTCCATTTTGTGCAAGCCGTTGCATTTACTGTGGTTTCTACAGTACAACAAACGTTGATATAAAACAACGTTATGTAGATACACTTTGCCATGAAATGGAACTCCGGAGATATGAAGTAAAAGGCCCACTCTCCACTATTTATGTAGGTGGCGGCACACCCTCACAACTTTCTTTAGACCAGCTCCGGCAAATCTTCACTTCAATCACTAATATTTGGGGCAAAACAGAGGGAGAAATAACGATAGAATGCAATCCTGATGATATCAACGCAAAATTTGCCAACGGGCTTGCCTCTATAGGCATCAATCGTGTAAGCATGGGGGTGCAAACATTCAACGACCCACAATTGCACTTTCTCCATCGACGCCATTCTGCAGAAGAAGCTATCCTAGCAACGCAGCAACTACGTGCTGCCGGGATTCATAATATCAACATTGATTTAATGTTTGGCTTCCCTAATGAATCTATGGCTCTTTGGGAAGAAGATATTTGGATGGCTTTAGCTCTCAATCCCCAGCATATCTCAGCCTATAGCTTGATGTATGAAAAGGGAACACCTCTTTATAATATGCTTCATACAGGGAAAATACAAGAGATTGACGAACAACTGAGTCTCGCAATGTACAACAAACTCATAGACTTACTTACAGCTGCAGGCTATGAACATTATGAAATCAGCAACTTTGCGTGGCATAATGAAAATATCAGCTTTCGCAGCCAACACAACTCATCATATTGGCACGAAATTCCTTATATAGGATTAGGCGCTGCCGCACATTCCTATAATCTTATATCACGTAGCTGGAATATTGCGGATATCAATCAATATATTAAGAATATCCAGCATGATATTCTGCCTTCAGAAACTGAAGAACTTGACCTAAACACGCGTTATGACGATCTTATCACTACAGCATTACGAACAAGTGAAGGTATCAATATGGCAAAGATGAAGGAAGAATATGGTACAAATCTCTATGATTATCTAATAGAAGGAGCAAAGAAATACATAGCCCGTCACCAGATGAAAATGGCAAATGACCATTTATCCCTTACAAGAGACGGATTATTTATTAGTGATATGATCATGAGTGACCTCATGAAAGTATAAAGCCATACTATATATAATAAATATTTTCTCTGCTATTTTAGTTTTTAATACCAGATGATTCAAGAGTCTTAATAACTTTATCATCAACCCATGTTCCATTTTTTTTCTCCATAAGCATCTTATGATATTTTTTGAGGTGAATTTCTGCAGTTGTAGCTGCCTTGAGGGCATATTCATTTGTTTTAGCTTCCTCAGGCAGAAGCCGCATCGTATGGGCATTACGAATAAGATCCTTCACGACTTCACCTCCTGCAATAAGTCCGGCGGCGGCAGGAACGAAAGCATTGCTTGCTGGAATATCGCGTCGCTCTGTACATTTACGCATGTCTTTATTCGGACAAATGCAATGAAACCTGCAACTGATATCAGGATCATCAATCGGCCGATAGGGTTCCTCTTCACTATAAACGACCTTCAAATGAGGTATATGAAGTTTGCGTAGCTTCTTCCTTACTACCTTAGCCAATGGATCCATTTTAGTTTTATTTATATCTGATACACGAAAAGCTGTTGGATCCAGTTTATTAGCAGCTCCCATACAACTGATAATCGGAATGTGAAGTGCATGACAACGCTTAATAAGTTCAAGTTTAGCAGTTACAGTATCGACACAATCGACTACATAGTCAAATAGAGCCAAATTAATATCATCAGCATTAGATGGCATATAGAACATCTCATAACGATGCACGATGCAACGCGGGTTAATATCATGTATACGATCGGCAGCTACATCTACCTTATGTTTGCCAACTGTTGAAATTAAGGCATGAATCTGACGATTGACATTAGTAAGGCATACACGGTCATCATCGAAAAGGTCCAGCTCTCCTACTCCGCTACGGGCAAGGACTTCAACAACATATCCGCCTACCCCACCAACGCCAAACACTGCAACACGGGAACCACTAAGGGTATCTATAGCCGGTTTGCCTAAAAGTAACTGTGTACGTGAAAACTGATTTTGCATATCCTAATTCTTATTGAAACTGCAAAGATAAGAAAACAATATCACTTATGCGATATGCTTCCTCTTTTTTTTACTACCTTTGCACAGGGTACCACGAACTCTTATAAACAGGCTGCATTGGATAAATAACAATTTGAAATAATTATGAAACAAAAAGGAAAAAAGTCTTTCAGCATATTCGATACTATTGCGATTATAGTGGCTATTATTCTCTTTCAGATCCTTGACGGATATGTTAAGATTGGCAGTCCGATGATCAATGAACTTATCAAGTTCATTCTTGTAGCTATACTTCTTATTATATTCTGGTTTATCAAATATTATTTTCTCGACAGAAAAAAATAACTCGATAAAATTATACTGGTCCTATATCTCAATTTTCATACCGTCAAAGCCAAACTGAATGCCTTTCGGCAAGCGCTTATTTGCTTCATCATGAAAGCCTATTTCATGGGTGACATGAATCATATAAGTACGTTTCGCTCCTATTCGTCTCGCCACACGGATAGCATCAGCTACCAGTTGATGGCTATGATGAGGCTTTTCAAATCTTAACGCATTTATAACTAAGGTTTCTACACCATTTAGATAGATATACTCGCTATCATCTATACTCTTCATATCGGTAATATAGGCAAAACGGCCAAAACGGTAACCGAGAATCAACATGTTGTCATGTTTTATTCTTATAGGTAAGACATTAATATCTCCAAAACATAAAGATTGATGCGGCTCTATGATATGCAGCTGTAGTTCCGGAGCCCCAGGATAAAGATCTTGAGGATCAGAGGGGAAACAATAAGGCATCATATGGCGCAAGCCTTTAGCTACATCTGACTCACAATAAATATCAACACCATTAAACTTATGGCAATAAGGACGTAAATCATCAATTCCACCTA
>DMYZ01000050.1:0-21773 GCA_003483565.1 Prevotella sp. | reverse complement strand
ATATCTGGACCAGCATCAATGAGAATACGTGTATTTGCAGTCTCAACAAGAGCAGCACAACGCAAACGATGATCATGGGGATCCTGAGATGTACAAACCTCACAGTCACAGCCTAAAACAGGAACACCTGATGATGTTCCTGTTCCTAATAATGTTATTACCATTCCCTTAAATAATATTTACTTCCGGCCTAATATCCAGTCCGAATTTATCTTTTACATCTTCCCGGACAGCATTACAGAGACGAATAATATCCTCGCCTGTAGCACCACCAAGATTAACAAGTACAAGTGCTTGCCTATCGTGTACACCAGCTTTGCCCAAATGTTTACCTTTCCACCCACACTGATCTATCATCCAACCTGCTGAAATTTTATATCCATCCTTACCTTGCCTAGTTTCAACCTTGTAATAATGAAGATCAGGAAACTGTCGCAGCAATTCATTAAATTGATTCTCGTCAATAATAGGATTCATAAAAAAGCTTCCGGCATTACCCTGCACCTTTGGATCTGGCAATTTTGCCTGACGAATCTCTATAATGGTTTTACGTAACTGCTGGGATGAAACTTTTTCTGGATGTTCTCCCAGTTTCTCCCGAATATTTCCATACTCTATATTTGGATGAAAGAAAAGACTCAAACGATAAGTGACATAAGTGATTATATAGTGATTTTTCCAATCTTGTTTAAAACGGCTCTGCCGGTAACTATAACAGCAATCCGCATTCGAAAGGGTCACCTTCTTACCTGTAGTAACCTCAACAGCCTCTATCATCTGAATAAAATCCTTAGCCTCAGCACCATAGGCTCCAATATTTTGCACGGCACTAGCTCCCACTTCTCCAGGAATTAAACTCAGATTTTCCAGACCATAATATCCCTCATTTACAGCGTATTCTACTACATTATCAAAAACTTCACCACTACCGCATCGAATAAAAACTTCACCATGCTGTGTGTCTACATTAACGACCTCTATACCTTTAATAGCGCTATGAAGCACCGTACCTGAATAATCACCTGTAAAGAGTAGATTACTGCCGCCACCTAAAAGGAGCAACGGCTGATCAGACTCTCTCAAATTCAATACGATATCACAAAGTTCACTCACGCTGTTAAACTCAACGAATCGGTGGCATTTGGCATCAATGCTAAAAGTATTATGGCCTAAAAGACTATAGTCTTTAATATCTATCATATTATAATAATTCCCCGTTTTTTATGTATTCAATTTGGTAAGTATCCAACGTCCGTGAATACGGCGGAATGTTAATTCTGTCTCAAGACTATTGGCTATACCACGAATGACAAATATTTTCTGCGTACTCTCCGTATATTTTTGGCCATATATAATATTATAAATCATATGACTAGGCAATTTGGGAGCAAAAGCAGGCCACGTACTAGCATCTATGACTCCACTCATCTCACTAAAATCATCATCAGGATTAGGACCAGTAAACTGAATATTCTGTGCGAGATGACGACGTTGAAAAGCCGTATCAGCAGCAAATCTCTGATAGAATTCCAGGAAGCTTGCATTGTCATTATGGTACATCGCCTTGTAATTTATGCTTGTCATCTTCCATTGACCATTAATACGATTGAAAAGGTATTGCTTTACACGTTTCTTAGCGAAATATACTTTTTCAATAATTACATGATCTATAGTTGTATCTTTCACCAGACTCATTTGCTTACGATTATCAAAAATAAGAGTATAATAATCCTGTCGCATGAAAAAGTGATCCATCTTCCAATTATCCATTCCTATCGTATGATCTAATTTTCCATTACGATAAACGGACAACGGAAAGTGGATACGTTTATGTTGCAATTTCTTGTTAGCAGCAAAATTAAATATAAAATCATCAAAAAGCTCATCAGCCGACTTTGGCATGGAAGCTTGCGCAATAAGATTCTCTGCCGAATCTGTCTTCACCGTATCTCTTGCAACGGCAGAATCAAGCATATCAGAATCCTGTACAGGTTTTTTCTTATCCGTACATCCACTATTGGTAAAGCATATCACCAGCAACAATAGCAATAAGATTAAAAGAAATACTTTCTTCATACTAAAAAAACAATTCCGACTTCACGTCATTCTCTCAAATCATCGGCAAAATTACAAATAATTTTCCATACATTATCTATGTATGTCCAAAATAATTCGTATATTTGCAATCAGTTTACGAAAAAAACAAAAACGCATCTATATATGTTACTGGAAAAGATAGAAGCACTTCTTAAAAAAGTGAATAACTTATCAGCGCAGAATGCAGAAGAAATAGAGCAACTGCGATTGAAATATCTTAGTAAAAAAGGTGAAATAAATGCACTCATGGCTGATTTCCGCAATGTCTCCGCTGACCAGAAAAAAGTTGTCGGTATGAGAATTAATGAACTGAAGCAGACAGCTATTTCCAAGATCAACGAACTCAAAGAGCAAGAAGAAGAAGCAGAGGTTTCTGCCGACGATATCGACTTGACCCGCACAGCCTATCCTATTCAGGTGGGTACTCGCCATCCTTTGACTGTTGTCAAAAATCAGATTGTAGAAATTTTCAATCGCATGGGGTTCATCCTTGCTGATGGTCCTGAAATTGATGATGATTTGCACGTATTCACTAAACTGAATTTTGCTGCAGATCATCCCGCACGTGATATGCAAGATACATTCTTCATTGAACAGAGTGATCCAAATAACGTTGCTAAAAACGTATTACTCCGCAGTCATACTTCTGGTGATCAATCACACTATATGGAAACTCATAAACCACCTTTTCGTATTCTTTGCCCTGGTCGTGTTTATCGTAATGAAGCTATCTCTGCACGTGCTCATTGTTTCTTCCATCAGGTAGAAGGTTTGTATGTAGATAAAAATGTAAGTTTTGAGGATCTAAAACAAGTACTACTGACATTTGCACAAGAAATGTTTGGCCCAGAAACAAAAATCCGTCTACGCCCTAGTTATTTCCCATTTACAGAACCAAGTGCAGAAATGGATATCAGTTGTGATATTTGCGGTGGCAAGGGATGTGCTTTTTGCAAACATACAGGATGGGTAGAAATCCTTGGCTGCGGTATGGTTGATCCTAATGTTCTGGAAGCTGCAGGCATAGATTCTACGGTATATACGGGTTATGCTTTTGGCATGGGGGTTGAACGCATCGCTAACTTAAAATATAAAGTAAGCGATCTTCGTCTATTTTCTGAGAATGACACAGAGTTTCTTAAAGAATTTACTGCCGCGAACTAAAAAGAAGACATAAGATAAGATTTTAACTTATATAAAGGAAGGAATGTACATCTGATAAATCTGTACATTCCTTCCTTTATTTTATATATATAATATTTGGAACATCTAATCTATAACCAACGCAAAGAAATAATCAGAAAGACGGTTCATAAAACACATTATTTCCGGAGCTATTGCATAACTGCGGTTTACAGTCCACAAGCGTCTCTCTGCGGTCCTTGTCTTTGCTCTGGCTAAATGCAATACAGACTCAAGTTGACTTGCTCCAGGCAATATAAAATCAAACTTCTTCCCATTTGTAAGAATACTAATTTCATGCTCCATATCATCTGTAAGCGTAATCAATCGCTCATCTAATTGGCGAGTATCTACAGGCGAAGCTACATAACTCATAATCCCCATCACTCCCTTTTGGATGGTACTCAAAAAACTCAGATGCAGATAATCATCCTTCATTAAACTTTTCACTATACCAATAATCGCATTCAGTTCATCAAGTTCACCATTAGCTTCTACCCGTGGATCATCCTTATCAACCCGAATGCCTTTCAACAAGCTGGTCTGCCCTGTATCTCCGGTTTTTGTACAAATATTCATACTGTTTTTATTAATAAATATTAATTACAAAATATAAGCTACTTCTCTTGTAACATAAGTTATAAATCTACGAAAGGAAGATAATCTTTTTTCTATTCTACTTTTATTTCATGAACAGCTTTATATCGCTGTATGAAGCAAAGCGCAGCTCCAATGGCTGTACAGAATTCAGAATATTTAGGGATTCGAAAATGTACATGATAGAGCTTCTCCATAGAAGGAAAGACCTCTTTACATTGAGGCAGCAATGTCAAATTTCCTATTAACACGAAATCCTTAATGCCCGTTCCCTGAGCAGACAAGATAGTACTAGAACCTATAGCCTGTAAGACCATATATATCAAACCTTTGGCAATATCTTCACGAGATGCATTTGCCTTAGCGGCACTAAATAAAGAAGCCGTTGCTGTCATTGGCAAGCCAGGCAATGGTTGTGCACTAATATCCTTAATAAGCAAATTAATCTTCGAAATATCACCATCTAAAGCAAGACTAATAATTGATTTCATATCATCTGTTTTAAGGATAATACGGCTCAGTCCTGCTAATGTGCCACCTCCAATTCCGATGCCACCAAGATGATGAATATCCTCACCATCACACATAACGATAGAAGTACCTGTACCCATACTTACAACAATCATTCGACTAAGCTGAGATTCGTATCGAGCCCCGAGACCATCAGCAATAAACTCCTCAGCCTTTCCTGTTGACAAACCATATATAGGCTCGTTTATATAGGCAGCACCAACTCCTGTAAGCATCACCTGCTCCACCTGTGAAAGAGATATCTGATTATCATGAAGATACTTTCCAAAAGCTCCATATAAAGAGGTGATCGGATCAGTAGCCTTGATGCGTATCGGTGAGACGACATTACGATTTTCATCTATTCCTACGATCTTAGTTGTACTGACACCTACGTCTATTCCTATAACTATCTTTTTCATTACATTTTCTATAATAAGTATTGCAAAAATAAGTATTTTCTATGAAAAAACAGAGAGTTGAATAAAAAAATATAGATATTTCAATTCCTCCAAAAGAAATACATTTGTTTTATTATAAATTTGACCTATATCAAAAAAACAGCTGTTTGCGCAAACAACAATAAGAAAGGTTTGGATATACCTATACTTATATGTATATTTGCAACATCCAAAGAGATAGAGGATAACAAATCTCTAGGATTTAGGATTAACGATGAAGCTCTAGAACAGGAAAAGACAGAGCCTTTTAAAGAAGAAAGGGTAAAAAGATGAAAAGATTACTTTTAATGATGATAGCCATGCTTAGCATGACACTGACATTCGCAGAAAGCGAAAACACCGAAGTCACAACTAGTGCTTACAATGTAAATTTCAACTATCGCAAGGTAGCTGATGCACTCGATCTTTCAAGTGATCAAATGGAGACGATGCAAGATGTCAGCAAAACTTTCAAAGCTGAAATGATGAATGCAGAAAGTGCGTCTAAAGAGGATAGAACAGACATGATAGCTCAGGCTATTCGGAATAACCTTCAGTATATGAGCTACATTCTGACTCCAGAGCAATTTAGCAAATATACAATATTGTTCAACAAGACAATGAAAAATCGTGGTCTAGAAAAATAACTACTATTGAAAGAGAAATTCGAGAGAGGAATAATTGAATAGGAAGAAAACAAAATTGTTTTCTTCCTATTTTATTTTTAAATCTCTTGCATCATCATATTTTCTGTTTCATAAACGAAAGACAGTCTCTTCTGATCACTTCTCAATAGTGGCCCTAATGATACGGATATCAGATACAGGACGGTCATTTTTATCCGTTTCAGCCTGTTGAATATGATCAACAACATCAAGTCCATCAACGACTTCACCAAAAACGGTGTACTGTCCATCAAGAAATGGTGTTCCACCTATTTGTTTATAAGTCTTTCGCATCTCCGGAGTAAACTTAAAAACGGTATCATTAGAAAGACTATCCTGTTTCTTCTCATAAGAATTTAGTTGAGAATCACTCCATTTATGTCCCCAAACTATATAGAATTGTGAGCCTGAAGACTTGCGTTTTGGATTGATATTATCCGGTTGCCGTGCCGCGGCCAAAGCACCACGTTTATGATAAAACAGAGGAAAAAGGATTTCAGCCGTAAAATCTTTACCATCCTGATGTTCACCAAGCATTTCACCGGATTTAGCCTTTTTACTATAAGGATCACCAGACTGAATCATAAAATCTTTGATGACACGATGAAAGAGTTCTCCATCAAATTTCTTTGCCCTTACCAATTTTAGAAAATTATCACGGTGTAAAGGTGTCTCATTGTAAAGTTGAAGGCGAATATTCCCCATGGTTGTTTCTAACAACACCTCATGCCGAGGTGGTGTATTCATTGTTTGTTGGGCTTTCAGCAACTGTTGCACCATAAACAACAAGACGAACAAAAAACATATCTTTCTCATAATACAATCATTATTATTTACGACTTTTCTGCAAAATTAAAAAGATTTTATGTAAGACGCAAATAATAGTACACTAAAGTCGGCCCACAAGGGTATAAACCCTCCCTCCTTATTTAGGTTATAAGAACGATAGAAACAATAGTAAGAGATTCATTTTTAGTAATTGTTTTACTATAACCAATTCTTCATCTCAGGAATTTTGACTAAATTTGCAGCAAAGAAAACGATTATGGCTAAAGATAAACTATTAGAAATGAGATCAGATGTTGACCGTCTGAACCGCGCTGCCGATGCATATTATAATGGTCAGGCGGAACTCATGACTGACTTTGAATGGGACGCTCTCTTTGACAAAGTGAAGGAACTTGAACAGGAAACAGGAATCATTTTAGAAGATTCTCCGACTAACCGTGTATCTGCTGATACCATTACCGGTCAGAAAGAAGAGCATGAATTCCCTGCCTTGTCTCTTGCCAAGACAAAAAAGACTGAAGATTTAGCTAAATGGGCTGAAGGAAAACCTATTTGGATTTCCTGGAAACTCGATGGACTGACTCTTGTGGTAACCTTCGATAACGGAAAACTAACGAAAGTTGTAACCCGGGGCAATGGCCACATCGGAACTAATATCACTCATCTAGCCCCTGCTATCCTCGGCATTCCACAAAAAATACTATCACAAGGCCATGTTGTAATAAGAGGGGAATGTGTTATTGCCTATGCAGACTTTAACCAATTCATTATAGAAAGTGGCGAAGATTACGCCAACCCACGGAACTTAGCTTCTGGATCTTTAACCCTTAAAGATATCGAGGAAGTAAAATCACGCCATCTGAGATGGATTCCTTTCACCCTGGTCTATACAGAAGAAAGTATCAATGGATGGGGAGACCGCATGGATTGGCTGGTAAAAAATGGTATGACACCTGTTGAACATGAACGAATAGAAAACCCATCACTCGTAAATATCGAACAAGTTATCCATCAATGGACTGAAAAGGTGACCAGTAATCAAAATCCTTATCCTGTAGACGGGCTTGTCATTGCCTACGATGACACTATTTATGCGACAACAGGAAGTGTAACAGGGCATCACGCTACTCGTGCCGGTTATGCTTTTAAATGGCAGGATGAGAGTGCAGCCTCAGAACTTGATCATATAGAATGGAGTTGTGCTGCCAGCACGATATCACCCGTTGCTGTTTTCAGACCTGTAGAATTAGAAGGCACCACGGTACAACGTGCCAGTCTCTGTAACATCAGTGAATGCGAACGACTGGGCATCGGAGACAAAGGGACACGGTTATCAGTAATCAAGGCCAATAAAATTATACCAAAGGTCATCCGTATCATACAAAAGGAAGGTGATTTCAATATTCCAGACAAATGCCCTGTTTGCCATTCGAATACAGAAATCAAGGTAAGTCCTTTCAGCGGTACACGCACCTTGCATTGTACCAATCCGAAATGCCCCGCCAAACAGCTAAAGAAATTTTCCCGTTTTGTTTCAAAAGATGGACTTGACATAGATGGCATCAGTGAACAAACCCTCTCTCGTTTCATCAATATGGGATGGATTAAGGATTATGCTGATATTTTCCGCCTGCCGACGCATTTGCATCAGATTGCAACAATGGAAGGATTCGGCCAGAAAAGTGCCGCCAATATTCGTCATGCTATAGAAAAGAGCAGAAAGGTTGAAGCACGTCATCTGCTCTATGCTCTCAGCATTCCTTTAGTAGGGAAAGATGTATGCAACAGATTATTACAAAACTATCCCATAGAGAAACTAGCTACCATTGCCAGTGGAAATGTTGATATCAATTTACCGTTAAAAAATGACGGTAATGAAAACAAAAAGCAGAAAGAGCCATGGGAAAAGGAACCTTCTTTATTTGGTTCTAAAAATTCATTGCTTTCAGTTTCTTCCGATCAACCTATACTCGTTCCTAGTCAGGATACTCGTGAAATCGTATTCGCAAGCATTGCCGGCATCGGCCCAGAAAAAAGTGCATCTGTTGTGCGCTGGTTCAGCCAACTGGAAAATCAGCAGATTTATCGCAACTTGATGAATCAAATTACTCTCATACAAGAACAAAAGGAACAACAGGGAGAAAAATGTAAAGGATATACTTTCGTAATAACAGGAGATGTACACCATTACAAAAACCGCAATGAGCTCAAAGCCTACATCGAAAATCAAGGCGGCAAGGTAACGGGAAGCGTCAGCAAAAGTACCTCTTACCTTATTAATAATGATGTGAATTCAATGAGTGGGAAAAATCAGAAAGCCAAACAATACGAGATACCAATTATATCAGAAGACCAGTTTGTTGAGCAATTTGGTAAATAACATCAAGATAAATTTGGTTTTTAATGCATTTTGAGTTAATTTTGCAGCAAAATACGAAAAAGGAACAATGAAGACAAACCTACTTGCAGCAGTCCTTGCTCTCTGTACCCTTCCACTTACAGCACAGAATGTTCAGTTACATTATGACCTCGGTCATTCTCTTTACAAAGACCTTACTACAAGACCAAGTGTTACAACTACCGTAGAAATGTTCAAACCAGACCAATGGGGCAGCACTTATATGTTTACAGATATAGACTATCAACGTGACGGTGTAGCCGGTGCCTATTGGGAAATCTCAAGAGAATTCAACATTACCAAGAACAAGCAATGGGCTGCCCATATAGAATACAACGGCGGTTTAAGCAGCAATGAAAAGACTTGGGCTGCTACTCGATTCCAGCATGCAGTACTTCTTGGTGGAGCTTGGAATTGGCACAGCAAAAGCTACGACAAGACTTTTAGTATTCAGACAATGTATAAATATTATTTTCGAGACCGGCACTATGAAGCCCATCCTTTCAACTCCTTTCAATTAACAGAAGTCTGGAGTACTACTTTTGCCCATAAACTATGTACCTTTGACGGTTTCTGTGATACATGGTATGATCCTACAGTAAAAGGGAAATGGATTATAACAAGTGAGCCTCAAATTTGGTTTAACTTAAACACACTGAAAGGTTGGAACAAAGTTAATTTAAGTTTGGGAAGCGAAGTTGAAATCAGTAATGACTTTGTCTGGAACGAAAATGGAGAACATGATAAATTTTATGCTATCCCTACTGTGGCTGCCAAGTGGACCTTTGACTAAACCATCCATGAAAAACTTTTGACATATATAAGAGGAATACAAAAACATGAGAATAGATATTATAACCGTATTGCCGGATATGCTGGAAGGCTTTGTCAACGAGTCTATACTTGCAAGAGCCCAGAAGAAAGGTCTGGCAGAAATTCATCTGCATAACTTGCGTGATTACACTTCTGACAAATGGAAGCGAGTCGACGACTATCCTTATGGAGGGTTTGCAGGAATGGTCATGCAATGCGAGCCCATTGACCGATGCATTTCAGCGCTCAAAGCAGAAAGAGAATACGATGAAGTTATCTATACAAGTCCGGATGGAGAGCAATTCGATCAAAAGATAGCAAATGATCTTTCCTTGAAAGGAAACCTTATTATTCTCTGTGGACATTATAAAGGTATAGACCAGCGAGTCCGTGATCACCTTATCACAAAAGAAATTTCCATCGGTGACTATGTGCTCACCGGAGGAGAACTTGCTGCAGCCGTCATGACTGATGCCATCATAAGATTATTACCTGGTGCCATCAGCGATGATCAAAGCGCTCTTAATGATTGTTTTCAAGATGACCTTCTGGCTGCTCCTATCTACACACGCCCAAGAGAATATAAAGGTTGGAAAGTTCCGGACATCCTTCTCAGTGGCAATGAAGCCAAGATCAAACAGTGGGAAATGGATCAAGCAATGGAAAGAACAAGAAAAATCCGGCCAGATTTATTTAAATAACATAATCATAAAGCAGTAACCTTATCTGCTTCTGCTAAACCATAGCCATGCTCTAAGCAGAACTTTTCTCCCTGTTCGAACCCCTCCTCATAAAGGGCTTCCAGTTTATTAATGTCTTTTTCAATCCTCGACACCTCCATCGGATGTATCGGCCTGATGCATTCTATTTGCCCACTGGCTTCAAGATCATCAATTAATTGCAACTGGGCATTATAGAATACATGCCGCTTACTCAGTACCACTCTCAGCCTCGGATAATGCTTATAGACATAATAAGGTACCTTACGATCCTTACTGTCATCTCTCCAGCCTTTGTTGCGGGTAAGAATCACGATATTGTGGTGATGTCCGGTCTCCATGGCATGCATGATCGGTATTGAGTCGATAATACCCCCATCAAGCATCGGGATACCATCCACCATAACGATTTTACTCACATACGGCAAACTACTTGATGCCCGGACCATATCAAGAGCCCGCTGCTTGTCATGCCACTCATGCAAATACATTGATCGCCCCGTCTCACAATTTGTCGTGACACATTCAAAGGTCTTGGCATACTTAAAATAAGTGTCAAAATCAAAGGGCAATAATTCATTAGGAAATTTATCATATAGCAGCTGGCTGTCAAAAATACATCCCTGGGTAACGAGATGACGTATGCCAATGTAATTATAACGAGCCAGATAATCAATATTGGAAATACGAGCACGGCGCGGCTGACGACTGATATAGCTCATTCCATTACAAGCACCAGCTGACACCGCACAAATATAATTGAAATACAAATTATACTTCATGAATGCATCCAAGACACCACTTGTAAATACACCACGCATACCTCCTCCTTCAAGGACCAAACCTGTGTTTAAGTTCATTTTCATAGTGCTAACTGCTAAATATTGATAAATCTAAAGTAAATATCCAATTTTTATTGCAAAGTTAATATTTTTTTAGGAAAAAGTATTAACTTTGCACAGAAATAAACTAAACGAGGATATGTTATTCAATAAAAAAATATATATAGACCGTCGTAACGAATTAAAAAAACTCGTAGGAAATGGAATTATTATTATGTTTGGTAATAATGATTCTCCTTGTAACTTTCCTAACAACGGCTATTATCCATTTCGTCAGGACTCATCTTTCCTTTATTATTTTGGATTGAACCGTAACGGTCTTGTCGGTGTCATTGACATCGACAATGATATAGAGACTTTAATTGGTGATAATATAGATATAGACGATATTGTATGGTATGGCAGCGTGGATAGTGTTCACGATATGGCTGAAGAAACAGGTATTTCCAATTCTGCTCCCATGAAAAACTTGAAAACGATCTGCAACAACGCCATCGCTTCCAAGCGAAAGATTCACTATCTGCCTCCTTATCGCTATGATATCAAGATACAACTGTTCAACTTACTAGGCATTCACCCTAACCAGCAGAAGATGGAAGCATCCCTACCCCTCATTCAGGCAGTAGTAAAGATGCGTTCTACAAAAACTGCAGGGGAAATAGAAGAACTGGAACGTGCTGCCGTCATTGGTTATAAGATGCATACTACAGCTATGCGACTGACCAAGCCGGGCATTACCGAGAAATTTATTGGTGGTCATGTTGATGGAACAGCCAACAGCTATGGAGCAATGGTCAGTTTCCCAACCATATTTTCACAACATGGTGAGATCATGCATGGCAATCCTTCCATGAATATACTGGAAGCAGGAAGACTCGTTCTCTGCGATGCAGGTGCAGAGACAATCAACAACTATTGTTCTGATAATACACGTACTTATCCGGTAAATGGAAAATACTCGCAACGCCAGCTGGAAATATACTCTATTGTGGAAGGCTGCCACGACCTGACTTTGAAACTTGCCAAACCAGGAGTAAAATATTGGGATGTCCACTTTTCTATCTGCAAATACATGACCGAAAGGCTTAAAGAATTAGGCTTGATGAAAGGTGATACAAACGAAGCTGTTGCAGCAGGCGCCCATGCCATGTTCCTTCCTCACGGACTGGGACACATGATGGGAATGGATGTTCACGATATGGAAAGTCTCGATCAGATTTATGTCGGTTTCGATGAAGAGACCAGACCCAATCTGGAACAGTTCGGCACAAACTGCCTGCGTATGGGCCGCCGACTTCAGGAGGGCTTTGTTGTAACCGATGAGCCGGGTATCTACTTTATCCCAGCCCTTATTGATGACTGGAAAGCATCAGGTCACTGCAAGGAATTCATCAACTTTGATAAACTGGAAACATATAAGGATTTCGGTGGTATCCGAATTGAAGACGATGTCCTCATCACAAAAGATGGCTGCCGGTTCTTGGGCAAGGATCGCATTCCTTATCATCCTAAAGATGTTGAAGCATTCATGGCAAATAATTGATAAACAACAACGTGAAATATTAACAAAGTCGTAAGATCAAGATGTTAGGATAACAAGATTTTTCTTACGAGAGAGATTAAAGACAAATTTATGAGAAAAGTATTATTAATGGCCGTCCTGACGGTGTTTGCAATGAGTGCAAATGCTAAAACAGCCAAGGACTCAACAAAAGTAAGTAAGAATAAGCCAGTTTTCACTATTCTGAAAGAGAATCCAATTACCAGTATAAAAGACCAGAATAAAAGTGGTACGTGCTGGGATTACTCTACCCTAAGTTTTTTCGAAAGCGAAATCCTTAAAAATAGCGGAAAAACTTATGATCTCTCAGAGATGTATGTAGCCAATAAGACCTATATGGATCGTGCAATCATGTCTGTCCGTATGCACGGCGATGTATCTTTCTCTGAAGGTGGAAGTTCTTATGACCCACTTTACTGTATTGAGCATTATGGTATTGTTCCTGAAACGGCCATGCCAGCTCCAGGTTCCCTTTATGGAGATTCTCTTGCCAACTTTGGTGAGTTCTTCTCTGTTATGACTCCTTATGTTGATGCTATCGCAAAAGGCAAAGAAACAAAACTTACTCCAGCATGGAAATCTGGTTTACAAGGTATTCTTGATGCTTACCTTGGCAAATGTCCAAGTAAGTTCACCTATCAGGGTAAAAGTTATACTCCGCAGACTTTCGCTGCAAGTCTTGGATTAAACTGGAACGACTATGTAAGCTTTACCAGCTATACACATCATCCATTCTGGACAGCTTTCACGGTTGAAGTACAGGATAACTGGCGCTGGCCGATGAGCTACAATATTCCTATGGATGATATTACCAGAATTATAGACAACGCCATTAACAAAGGCTATACCGTAGCTTGGGGTGGTGATGTCACAGAAGAGGGTTTCACACGAAGTGGACTTGCTTTGGCTTTTGATGTCAAGAAAGTTCGTTCTATGGCTGGCACAGACGCAGACCACTGGTTCAAACTCTCAAAAGACGAAAAGAAAGAGAAATTGGATTCTCTAGGCGTCAATGCTCCAGAGATCACTCCTACACAGGAAATGCGCCAGGAAGCTTATGACGACTGGGAAACGACTGATGACCACGGGATGCATATCTATGGTATTGCAAAAGACCAGAACGGTAAGGAATACTATATGGTAAAGAACTCCTGGGGCAAATACGGAGACTACAAGGGTACTTGGTATATGAGCAAGAACTACATCTCTTATAAGACGATGGATTTTATGGTCAACAAAAATGCTGTTCCTTCTGATATCCGCAAAAAACTTGGGATTTAAAAAGAAAAAGACAAAAGGATTTGCAGAAAACAGAATAATCTGCAAAATAGAAAAAAGCGTAAAACATAGATGGTTTTACGCTTTTTTTTGTAACTTTACACACAGAAATAAAAACAATTAAAATGCATTTTAAATGGAAATACACGACACCTACATCAGAACAAGACAAAGCAGCTAAAATCCTGGGGGAGAAAATCAACATGAGCCCTCTTTTGGCTCAGCTGCTGATACGTCGCGGCATCACTACAGAAAGTGCAGCCAAGCGTTTCTTCCGCCCTCAACTGGCAGACCTCCTTGATCCTTACCTGATAAGGGATATGGATATTGCTGTTGACCGCCTAAATGATGCAATGGGAAGGAAAGAACACATCTTAGTCTATGGTGACTATGATGTAGACGGATGTACTGCTGTAGCCTTGGTCTATAAGTTCTTACAACGTTTCTATTCAAGTATCGATTACTACATTCCAGACCGTTATGATGAAGGTTATGGAGTAAGCCGGAAAGGAATAGACTACGCTCATGAGACAGGTGTCAAACTCATTATTATCCTCGATTGCGGCATTAAAGCTATCGAAGAGATTGCCTATGCCAAGAGCTTGGGCATTGATTTCATTATCTGCGATCATCATGTACCTGATGAGACCATGCCAGAAGCTGTGGCCATACTCAATCCGAAGAGACCGGACGATACCTTCCCCTTCAAGTACCTCTGCGGTTGTGGCGTAGGATTTAAATTCATGCAAGCATGGGCTAAGAACAACGGTATTCCGTTTACTCAGCTCATTCCTCTTCTTGATCTATGCGCCGTTGCCATTGCTGCCGACATTGTGCCAGTAGAAGGAGAAAACCGCATTTTAGCCTTTCATGGACTAAAACAGCTCAACCAAAATCCAAGTGTCGGCTTGAAGGCAATCATTGATATCTGTGGACTAAGCGGAAAAGAAATATCAATGAGTGATATTATTTTCAAAATCGGTCCCCGAATTAATGCTTCAGGAAGGATGGAAAACGGTAAAGAGAGTGTTGACCTGCTTGTAGAGAAAGATTTTGCCTCTGCTATCAGCCTTGCCCAACACATTAATGAATATAATGAACAACGCAAGGATATAGACAAGCAGATGACTGAGGAAGCCAACCACATTGTAAGCCGCCTTGAAAGTCAGGGCCATAAGTCCAGTATTGTTCTCTATGATGAAAACTGGAAGAAGGGAATTATTGGCATTGTTGCCTCCCGACTTACGGAAATCTATTTCCGCCCTACTGTTGTCATAACGAAGAGTACAGATGAGCTGGCCACAGGTTCTGCCCGTAGTGTAACCGGGTTTGATATATATTCTGCCATAAAAAGTTGCAGGGATCTGCTCATTAATTTTGGCGGTCACACTTATGCAGCCGGGCTAACCATGAAATGGGATAATGTAAGGGAATTCCGACGACGCTTCCAGGAATACGTAGAACAACATATTGAGCCGGAGTTGACAGAAGCTACACTCAACATAGATGCTGTCATTGACTTCAAAGACATCACAAAAAAACTTCATAACGACTTGAAGAAATTCTCTCCTTTCGGTCCAGGGAATCCAAAGCCAAACTTCTGTACCATAGGTGTTTACGACTACGGAACCAGTAAAGTTGTAGGACGTCATCAAGAGCATATTAAACTGGAACTTGTCGACTCCAAGTCTAGCAATGTCCTCAATGGTATTGCTTTTGGCCAAAGTGGAAGTGCACGTTTCATCAAGAGCAAAAGAAGTTTTGATATTGCTTACACTATTGAAGATAACGTATTTAAGAAAAATCAAGTGCAGTTACAGATAGAAGATATCCGGCCTTCAACGGCTAATTAATTCATGGATAATAGTATGCTATGACTTATTTGGAAATCTTACGTCAGTATTGGGGCTACCCGAATTTCAGAGGCATCCAACAAGACATTATCGAATCTATTGGTGCCGGCCGGGATACTCTTGGCCTTATGCCTACAGGTGGTGGCAAATCCATAACTTTTCAGGTACCAGCACTTGCCATGAAGGGTGTATGCATTATTATCACTCCCCTCATCGCCTTAATGAAAGATCAGGTATCCCATCTCAAACAGCAGGGCCTGCGTGCTGAAGCTATTTACTCAGGTATGTCACGAAATGAAATTGTCCAAATACTTGAAAATTGCATTTTCGGTGGCATAACTTTCCTCTACATCTCACCAGAGCGATTATCATCAGAACTTTTCCAAACCAAATTACGCCATATTCCGGTGAGCTTCATTACCGTTGACGAAGCTCACTGCATAAGTCAATGGGGCTATGATTTCAGACCATCATACCTAAAAATAGCAGAAATACGAAAGATTAAACCGGATGTTCCCATCCTTGCTCTGACAGCAACAGCAACCCTACGTGTCGTTGAAGATATTCAGGAGCGTCTGGAGTTTAAGCAGAAGAATGTCTTTCGTATGAGTTTCGAACGCAAGAATCTGGCTTATGTTGTCCGCCATACTGCCGACAAAAATCAAGAACTCATACATATTCTTACTTCTATCACAGGTTGCGGTATTGTCTATGTACGGAGCCGCAAAAAGTGCAAAGAAATTACATCCTTGCTCCAGCAGCACAATATCAAATCAACATTCTATCATGCCGGTCTTGATCCTGCCATAAAAGATGAACGGCAAAAATCATGGCAACAGAATGAAGTACGGATCATGGTTGCTACCAATGCCTTTGGCATGGGTATCGATAAACCTGATGTACGTATTGTTATACATATTGACTGTCCCGATTCACTTGAGGCCTACTTTCAGGAAGCGGGGCGAGCAGGGCGGGACGGATTACAGTCGTATGCTGTTTTACTTTATAATGGCAATGATAAACAGAAACTTCATCGTCGCATTCCCGATACATTCCCTGATAAAGAATACATTCGGGATATCTACGAACATCTCGCCTATTTTTATCAGATCGGTGTCGGAAGCGCCGGTGGACATACCTTTGAATTTGCCATCGATAAATTCTGCTTCACCTACAAATATTTTCCGATACCAGTAGACAGTGCCCTGCATATTCTGGACCATATGGACTATATTCATTACGAAAATGATCCTAACAATCAAGCACGCCTTCATTTTCTCTTAGAACGCAATGATCTCTATCAGTTGAATACACTTTCAGAAAAAGAAGACAAGGTCATTACGCAATTACTGCGCGATTACGGAGGACTCTTCACTGATTTTGTATATATTGATGAAAGTCTCATAGCCAAGAAGACAGGGCTGACTCAGCAAGCCGTTTACCTCATACTCAAGAATCTCAGTGCCAGGCACATTCTTCAGTTCATACCTCGTCGTAAAGTTCCTTATATTACTTATCAGCATGACCGTGTCGACAAACAGGAAATTATTATCTCAAAAGAAATCTATGAGGACCGGAAAGAACAATATATCAAACGTATTGATGCTGTAATAAATTATGCAGAAAATGATAATGTTTGCCGCAGCCGCCAATTATTGGAGTATTTTGGTGAAGAAAACAAACATGACTGTGGACGGTGTGATGTCTGTATCGCCCACAAAAATGAAACACCCAGCAGACACGAAACCGAAACAATCAAGGAAAAAATCCTTGAAATGCTTTCCGACAAACAATATCATGAAATTACGGAATTTAAATCCTTGAATTTTCCGGAAAATCTTTTCAAGGAAGTTCTCAACCATCTTATCGAGGAAAATAAAGTTATCCTCAATTATTCCGAAATAAAAATACCGTAGTTCTTTTTTCATCAATTCAGCCTATATGGACTTTAAACACGCAAAATTATTAAATGCATTATTCCTTCATAAAAGAAAGACACAACCCCCTTTTTTGTAAATAAATTTAGCCACAAAACCAGTCTTCAGAGCATATCGATCTGAAAATGTAATCAAGCATCTTTTAGAAAATAAAAATCAAGAATCATCCGACATCTTGCATTTAACCGTTAATCAGGTTGCTTAAGGCCACCAAACACCTTGTATTCAGTCATCAAATACAACCCAAAACATGCCTTCTTTATAGCTAAAAGACATACTTTTAGGATATAAAAGATGTCAACATTTGACAAGTAATTAATATAAGTGTATTTACTAACTATTTCATTTCTCGCATATTCACACGCAAAAAGAAAAAGAATTGAAAATTTGTGAAAAACGAAAAGTACTTTGTTATTATTTCTGATTATGCAATAAAGATCTCCTATATCTCACATACAGGAGATCTCAAACTACTTAAATTAATAATAATATGGAATAAATCCATAAAATTATATTCATTTACTGTTTTATTTTATAAAGATAAGATGATCACTATTCATCTCTAATTGTCAAGGGCTCCATAAAAGTTTTTCTATCAGATTCTAAAAGCGAAAATACAGCAAAAAAATGAAAAGTCCAAATTTATTAGAAACTTTTTTATCTCATAAAAATATATACACGACATTGATGAAAATATAACAAGACATAATATATATAAAAAAAGGAGCAGTCATTTCACAATGACTACTCCCGGTTTCAACATTATGTACGAGAAAAAAATTAGTTTCTTTCAGGACGAAGTTCGCGGCAAGTTGCTGCAGCACGCCACATTTCTTTGTCGTGCATAGCCTTCAGCTCTGCGTTCAACTTCTCGCGGTAATCAGACTGTGAGTTCTTGTCAATAGAGATCTGAGCCTCTTCACCACTCTTAACAGAGAGATATAACCACTCCATAACCGGTTTGATAGCCTCACGGAAACGAGGAGCCCAATCGAGAGCACCACGCTGGGCTGTTGTTGAACAATTAGCATACATCCAGTCCATTCCCTTTTCAGCGAACAGCGGCATCAAACTCTGTGTCAATTCCTCAATAGTCTCATTAACGGCTTCAGAAGGAGAATGTCCATGCTCACGCAAAACATCATATTGAGCCTCGAACAAACCTTCGATAGCACCCATCAGAGAGCCACGCTCACCTGTAAGATCCGATGTTGCCTCACGCTGGAACGTCGTCTTGAACAAATAACCTGCACCTATACCGACCCCAAGAGCCAGAGTTTTGTCTGTAGCCTTGCCGGAAGCATTCTGGTACACAGCAAAAGAACAGTTAATGCCACGTCCTTCCTGGAACATGGTACGAAGAGAGGTACCAGAACCCTTAGGAGCCACCATAATAACATCAATATCTTTAGGAGGAACTACTTTTGTACGCTCCTGCCAGTTAATGGCAAATCCATGTGAATAATATAAGGTCTTGCCTTCTAGTTTATCCTTGATTGTAGGCCAGACAGAGATCTGACCAGCATCAGAAAGCAACATACAGATAATGGTGCCCTTCTCGACAGCCTCTTCAATAGAGAACAAGGTCTTGCCGGGTACCCATCCATCAGCTTTTGCTTTATCATAGGTTTTACCTTTACGCTGACCGACGATGACATTGAATCCATTGTCACGAAGGTTGCAAGCCTGACCTGGGCCCTGAATACCATAGCCCAAGACAGCAATAGTTTCGTTTTTAAGTACTTCACGTGCTTTTTCCAATGTGAACTCTTTCTTGGTGACTACTGTTTCAACTACGCCACCGAAATTCATTTCTGCCATATTACATTATTTTTATGCGATCGACATGGACCGCGCATTTATATTGTTTTTCAATTCTCTTCTTAATCCCAATCAGAATATTTATTCCATTTTAAAATCGACTGCAAAGGTAATGATTTATAATATAACTACCAAATTTTCTTTCAATCTTTTACGAATTTAACACAACATCTTACAACTTCGACTTTATTTTCCTTTTCAGGAGAAGATTTCATAATCCGTATATTATATTCATTTTCATTAATTTCTTCGCGATAAAAATGAAGTTGATCTCCTTGGTAGGTTTCTGCAACATAAGCAATATCCAGACGTCGAAGATGATGATGACGATAATAGTCAAGGGAAAAAAGATCCAGCAAATGCTCTATATATTTTACAGAATTAATATGCCCGTTCATATCAACATCGTTATAATAGGTATCAATTGTACGGACGTATTCTGCTTCTTCCCCTATAGGAACTCGTGATGCCGGTTTGATAGGGCATTCCTTATCATTTTCAATATACTCTGTGATCCTTCCGTCACGAATAGAAAGAATATCAGCTGGCTGGCGAGTGTCAGTATCTATCAAGGCCCAAATACTACGCCCATAACCATAGACATGGCCATCCAGCCCCTTCATTGTATAATTTCGACTGGTAAAAAATTTCATTGCATTCTCTACCCATGTTTCAACATAATATTCTTCATACGCCTTAGGAACACCGGTCAATTCAATAGCCAGACGGCTCAATACCCATGTCTTATGATGCGGATTAAGGTAAGTCATACCATATCCCCTGTCATTACTATGAAAATCAGCTGCATTAAGCAGTGCATTTCCTAAATGCCCGAGAAACAGTTCATGCAAAAAGTCGCAATGAAAGGGCAATGCTGAAAACTTGTATTTTCCAACTTTCGGTAATAATTCACTATTCATTTTTTCTCGTTTAAATTTGACCGCAGTTTTTGAGATAAACAACTCTAGTCCAAAGATCCAGCCTCTATATTCTCTTGCTCATCAAGGTAATTACTGATGGTCTCCTCCACACTTCTGGTTACAGCAATGCGCCCGCTGCGTGTGTACTGCAGAATACAATTACATTCATTGAGCTTATTAAACAGACTGGCAATGTCATCAGTAAGTCCACCCATCAATATTGTAGTATAAGTCGGATTAACTTCCATCATACGTGCATCAAGATGACGGATAGTACGACTGATCTCTGGATTTTTCAATAGTGTCGGAGTAGCTATTTTGAAGAGAGCCACCTCATAGATGAAGAGCTGGTCATCGGTATAGTAGGAACACTTTACTACATCAATTTTCTTTTCGATAGCCTTACATATCCTGCGTATCTGCTCCTCATCGCTCCATACGGTAATCGTGTACTTATGAATATTTTCAATACTGCTTGCCGATACATTCAGGCTCTCAATATTCACCTGCCGGCGAGTAAAGACAGCCGTTACCTGATTCAATATACCCGCAATATTCTCTGAATAAACTAATAATGTATATAATTTTTTATCCATGTCACCTAATGTTTTCTATCGTCTTACTACAGTTAATACTCCAGCACAAGCTGCATCTCATTGACATTCGTCCCCGGAAGAGTCATCGGCACGATGTCCTCATCTTCCTTAATGGCACACTCCAAAATATACGGACCTTTATGGGCCATCATTCGGACTACTTTATCATGCAGATCTTTACGATCGACGACAACATCATAAGCTATGCCATACCCTTTTGCTATATCCTCATAATGAGGATTAAGCATCTTGGTAAACGAACGACGCTTGTGGAACATCAAATCTTGCCACTGGCGGACATTGCCAAGATAGTTATTGTTGAGGATAATCACTTTAACAGGAGTCTGCTGTTCCATGATGGTACCCAGTTCCTGAATGCACATCTGAAAGCCTCCATCACCGGTAAAACAGCATACAGTCCGGTCCGGAGCACCAAACTGTGCACCTATTGCTGCAGGAAGTCCAAATCCCATCGTGCCGAAACCGCCACTGGTAACAATGGAAAATCTTCTATTAAGCTTGAAATAACGACTGGAAATCATCTGATTCTGACCAACATCATTGACAAGGACAGCATCACCATGAGTCTGCTCTGATACTTCACGAGTAACCTCTCCCATCAGCAAAGGACCTTCTGTAGGATGAGTATCCGGTATAATGACCTTATCCTCTTCCATCTTACGGTATTTACTGAAAGACTCTATCCACTCATGGTGGTCATTTTTATTGAGCAATTCGGTAATCAGCGGCAAACT
>DMYZ01000257.1 GCA_003483565.1 Prevotella sp. | reverse complement strand
CGATCTGGATCAAACAGTTATTATTAATAGCAGGATTCACTGGTGGATAATACTTTCGGCCGGAAATAAGAGTTCGGTCAACAAAATACCAGTCTATAAGGAAGGCACGCTGCATAGCATAAACGCTTCCTCCCTTAATACGCATATGAGTATCACGCCATCCCTGTCGGGCTGTGCCTTTCAAATATCGAATAGCAATATTCATTCCACCAATAAAACCTACTGCTCCATCAAAAATATAAATTTTACGATGGTTACGATAATTGGCTTTACTAGTAAAAGCCGGAAACTTTACCGGCATAAAAGCATGTACCTCAATCCCGGCATCACGCATGCGGTCAAAAAACTTATTTTTTACTTTCCAGCAACCCACATCATCATAGATAAACCGCACTTCTACTCCCTGCCGGGCTTTATCTATTAGAGCATCAGCTATAAGGTTTCCCAATGGGTCATCTTCTATAATAAAAGTATCAATATGAATATGATGACGAGCCTTTTTTATTTCATGCAATACACTAAAAATAAAATCATAACCATTAGTATATATATCGACAACATTATCTTTAAAAGGTAAAGCCCAGCTCTGATTAGTAAAGAGATGCACCAGAGGAAGATGATTTTCAGGGATATGAAGGTCTTCTTGTTCTGCAAATTCCAACATCGAGCGCTTGGTCAATTGATCCAGGCTGCGCTGGCTGACAAGTCGCTCCTTGCGAGTGTTCTGACCAAAGAAAAAATAAAGGAGAATACCTATAAAAGGAAGAAACCACAGGACAAGTAACCAGGCCATTGTTTTTGCCGGTTGTCTGTCATCCATCACAACAACGACCATGGTTGTGATAATAATGACAAAATAGATAAGCAGGAATGTCCAATGTATATAAATCATTTTATTTGAATCCTATCAATTTGTGTGTCTGCAAGCTCAAGCGCCACATAGGATGTTGCTTAATATATTTAATACAGTTATAAACAATATCCTGATTACGCAGAGTATCACCTGTATCGCAAGGCTGTAGATAATAATAATCTGCCAGAATTCCTCTTGTACTTACTTCCATGCATTCATCAAAGATACATTTCAATTCATTGCATTTTTTCACCTTAATATTTTCTTTTGGAGAAATAGTAAGCCAGTCAAGATTTTCAGGAACATCCACAGTTCCATTTGATTCCATCGCCACATAGTATCCCAAAGCATGAAAAGATTCTATTAAAAGAGAATCTACCTGTAAAGAAGGTTCACCACCAGTAAGCACAATCATTGGCTTCATCTGATCAGCAGGAGTAACCTCTGCCTTCCGCAATGCTTCCACCTTATTTATTATATCCGCATCGCTCATCTTCTGATAAAAAGAAAAGTCAGTGTCACAAAAGGAACAATGAAGATTACAACCACTAAAACGAATAAAGATAGCGGGTGTTCCCACATAATGACCTTCTCCTTGCAAGGAATAGAAAATATCATTAATCCTCTTCATACGTAGCAATATTATTATCACTCTCTTGTACTGTAGCCTTATAACAAGTTGGAATCTGCTCGGTAATCCATCGTGCAATATTCTCTGCAGTAGGATTGAAAGGTAACACTTCATTAAGATCGGTATGGTCAAGGCGACCATGAATAGACTCTTTAATTATACCAAAGTCAGCTACCATTCCATCTTTATTCAAGGCTTTTGCTTTACAATACACTTTAACATGCCAGTTATGACCGTGCACTCTCGTACATTTACTCTCATAGGAGAGATTGAGATGGTGACTGGCTGATATCTCAAAAGTTTTCTCTATATAGTACATAAATCATTAAACTATTATATCGTTACCCAGTTTATGGGCTAATGCATTTCTTATAGCCTGGATATCACGAAATTCTTCCAATACTGGCATCAGTTTTTTGTTGTCACCATCCTTCGACAGTTCTTTAATCTGCTTCTGTAATTCCTTCAATCGCTTTTCAACATAATCACGGCGAAAATCACGAACAAGCCTCATTACATTACTACGCACAGTTTCCTCTGTAGGCTTTACATCCAAGCTTTTTGACAATTGTACCCTGTCAATACATAACTTGGCAGCGAGATCACTTACATGAAGATCAGGATGATGCAAAAAATATGCTTCCGTCTTGAATCCATCTTCAGAAGTATGTTGCATAGCCTCATCAAGGATTTGGTTATAAACTTTATCCTGAAAATGAAGTCCATCACTTTCTAAATCCATACCGACATATTGCGCCAAAGGCAAAGCTATCTTATCTCCGTCAGAAGCTACAATATGAATAACATAATCACCATATCGAATAATCATTTGCATCAGCATTGTTTCTATTTTAGAAACACGCACTGTCGGGGATGCGATTGGCTTCACTTCCTGCCGTTGAGTTTCTGCTGCATCATTATTAACAGAATCAAGCTGCTGATTCTGCTGCCGGTTTTCTTCGCGTTGTTGCTGGTCCTTTCCCTCTCTGATAAACCTATTCATTGTACTTATTAAAGTATCTTCGGCAATATCAAGACGCTGAGCACAATCATGAATATAGGTAGCACGGATGATCTGATCCGTAATAACAGACACACTACGCACAATAGAGTTGATGGCTTCAGACCTTTTAATAGGATCCGAGACCCCATTAAGGAGAACTTGAGTTTTGAATTCTATAAAATCAGTCTGATGTTCATCAACATATTTACGAAACTCTTCCGCAGAATGACTACGGGCAAAGCTGTCAGGATCATTACCATCCGGCAAAAGCAATACCTTTATATTCATCCCGGCAGCAAGAAGCATATCTGTACCTCTGAGAGCGGCATGAATGCCTGCCGCATCCCCATCATAAAGAAGCACAATATTAGCAGTAAACCGATGAAGCAGCCGAATCTGATAATTACTGAGCGCTGTACCAGAATTAGCCACCACATTTTCAATTCCACACTGATGCATAGAAATAACATCAGTATATCCTTCTACCATAAAGACACAATCTTCCTTGGCAATGGCTCGTTTAGCCTGATAAATACCATAGAGTTCACGTTCCTTATGGTAGATTTCACTGTCTGGAGAATTGACATATTTTTGATTAACGCCTTTAGTACGTGAATCTAGGACACGTCCCCCGAAAGCAACAACTTTTCCGCTGACACTTAACCAGGGAAACATGGCACGGCCAGAAAAACGGTCAACTAAACTTCCATTATCACGCTGATAGCAAAGTCCCGTTTTAATTAGGAATTCATCTTTATAGCCAGCCGCAAGAGCTTCCTTAGGAAGTCGGCTTCGATCAGGCAGATCAAAACCCAATTGAAACTTGGCAATAATATCATCACGGAAACCTCTACTGCGAAAATACTGTATGCCTATAGCAATTCCATCAGTATCATGATGAAGAATATTCTGAAAGTATTTAGCAGCCCATTCGTTGACAATAAACATACTCTCTCTTTCATTCTCCTCCTTTTTCTCTTCATCTGTCAATTCTCGCTCCTGAATCTCTATATTATATTTTCGAGCCAGCCAACGCAAGGCTTCAGGATAAGTCATCTGCTCATGCTCCATGATAAAGTTGACTGCATTTCCCCCCTTACCACAAGAAAAACAGTGACAGATGCCCCGCGCTGGAGACACATAAAACGATGGTGTCTTATCATCATGGAACGGACACAATCCCTTATAATTTGCTCCAGACTTACGCAAGGAAACAAACTCAGAGACAACGTCAACAATATTGACTGCATCCATAATTTTTTGTACTGTCGCTCTATCAATCATATATTCTTTAATCCTCTTTTTTATCCATAAGAAATAGTTTATACCTTATTTCAAAAATTCAGCTAACTTGCTATGGATTTGCTTTAATCCAACAGCAATATTTCTGGCATTCATTTTCGCTCCCTTAAGACTGCTGTGAGTATGATCATGATTAAAATAAGGCATAGCTTTCTCCTTATTATCACAATGCTTCTGCAACCAGTCTGCAGAAATATCATGAAGATCCAGAAATTCCACGCCGGTTTCCTTGACCACTTCACGATACCATTTTCCATAACTGTCATTACGGCGTTCGATCTTACCTTCCGGCCATTCATTTCGCGGAGTCAAAGACACCAAAATAGGAGTAGCTCCCTTCTCTCGGGTATCATCAATCATTTTCTTCAAATACCATCCAAAACTATATACTAATTCATAGCGTCCATCCTTTTTCATTTTATACACATGACACGTATCCTCGGCAGCAGGTATCACACCCCTTTCCTTTTCGTCAGAAA
>DMYZ01000203.1 GCA_003483565.1 Prevotella sp. | reverse complement strand
AAAATCGATGCTGAGTATGTGAATTTTGAGATTCCTTCTATTGAGAATCTTACAGAGATCCTAGAGACAAATCTTAATCTGAAAGGACTTAATGTGACGATCCCCTACAAGCAAAAAGTGATCAGTTACTTAGATTCTCTCAGTCCTGAAGCTAGAGCCATCGGTGCTGTAAACGTTATCCGTATCACTCACAAAGGTAAAGATACCCTCTTGAAAGGCTATAACAGTGATGTCATCGGCTTTACACGAAGTATAGAACCTCTGCTGCAGCCTTATCATAAAAAAGCATTAATCCTAGGAACAGGCGGTGCTTCTAAAGCCATTAATTATGGTTTGAAATCACTTGGACTGGAAACGGTCTTTGTAAGTCGCTATGAGCGTCCTGGAACAATTCAATACAAAAGTCTCACTCCGGAAATCATCAAAGAATATAACGTCATAGTAAACTGTACGCCATGCGGAATGTACCCACATGCCGATGAATGTCCAGATATCCCTTATAAGGCTATGAATGAAAAAAATTTACTTTACGATCTGCTTTACAATCCTAATGAGACTCTCTTCATGAAGAAAGGAGCAGCTCAGGGGGCAAGAGTAAAGAATGGACTGGAAATGCTGCTTCTGCAAGCTTTTGCCAGTTGGGAATTTTGGAATGAATAAATCAATTATACAAAGAAACATTTATAATGAGTAACTCATCAAATCGCTATATGATGCGCGGCGTAAGTGCTGCTAAGGAAGATGTACACAATGCCATCAAAAATATAGACAAAGGTATCTACCCACAGGCATTCTGTAAAATTATCCCTGATATCTTAGGAGGTGATCCGGAATATTGCAATATCATGCATGCCGATGGAGCCGGAACTAAATCATCTCTTGCCTATATGTATTGGAAAGAGACTGGTGACATGAGCATCTGGAAAGGTGTAGCTCAGGATGCTGTTGTCATGAATACAGATGACCTGCTCTGTGTTGGTGCTGTTGACAATATTCTCGTATCCAGCACTATCGGAAGAAATAAAATGCTTATACCTGGCGATGTCATTTCCGCCATCATAAACGGTACAGATGAATTTCTTGAAGAATTGCGCAGGATGGGCATTGGTATATACCCTACTGGCGGTGAAACCGCTGATGTAGGTGATCTGGTACGAACTATTATAGTCGACTCTACGGTAACTTGTCGCATGAAGAAGAGTGATATCATTGATAATGCGCACATTCGTCCGGGAGATGTCATCGTCGGTCTTAGCTCTACCGGCCAGGCTACTTACGAGCACCGTTACAACGGAGGAATGGGCAGCAATGGACTGACGAGTGCGCGCCACGACGTTTTTTCAAAATATCTGGCAGAAAAATATCCTGAGAGTTATGACCACGCTGTACCGGAGGAGCTCGTATACAGTGGCAAATATAAACTGACAGATAGAATCGAAGGAGTATCTGTCAATGCCGGGGAACTAGTTCTTTCTCCTACCCGTACTTATGCTCCAATTATTAAGAAACTTCTTGATGAACTGCGACCGGAAATTCACGGAATGGTTCACTGTACCGGTGGAGCTCAGACCAAAGTACTGCATTTTATAAGCGAAAACTGTAAAGTTATCAAAGATAATATGTTTCCTGTACCTCCATTGTTTAAAACTATTCATAACTGCAGTGGCACAGACTGGAAAGAGATGTACCAAGTATTCAATATGGGCCACCGTATGGAAATCTATGTCAAACCGGAAATTGCAGAAGAAGTTATTGCTATAAGCAAAAGTTTCAACATTGACGCACAAATTATCGGGCATATAGAAGAAGGAAAACGCAGCCTCACTATAAAGTCCGAATTCGGAGAATTCAATTATTAATTATAAATAAACATGCCAGAAAATAATAGCATATTGGAAAAGCTAGATGGCCTTGAAAGCCGATATGAAGAGGTTTCCACGCTCATCACCGACCCGGAAGTCATAGCAGACCAACAAAGATACGTAAAACTGACAAGAGAATATAAGGAGCTCAGCGACATCATGGATGCCCGCAAACGCTATATAGCCTGCCTCAACACCATCAAGGAGTCAAAAGATATCATCGTTAATGAAAATGATTCTGACATGAAAGAAATGGCTCGTGAGGAATTGACTGAGAATGAAGGGCTCCGCCCTAAACTCGAAGAAGAAATCAAGATAGCCCTTGTGCCAAAGGATCCGGAAGATGCTAAAAATGTTCAAATGGAAATCCGAGCTGGAACAGGTGGAGATGAAGCAGCTTTATTTGCCGGTGATCTTTTCAATATGTACAAACGTTATTGTGAAAAGAAGGGTTGGACTATATCTGTTACATCTGCCAATGAAGGTGCTGTCGGTGGCTTCAAGGAAATTGATTTTGCCGTAAGTGGTAATAATGTATATGGAACCTTGAAATATGAATCTGGTGTCCATCGTGTACAACGCGTTCCCGCAACAGAAACTCAGGGACGTATGCACACCTCTGCGGCAACTGTTGCCGTACTTCCAGAAGCGGAAAAGTTTGAAGTACACATTAACGAAGGAGATATCAAATGGGATACTTTCCGTAGTTCAGGTGCCGGCGGTCAGAACGTCAATAAAGTCAGTTCTGGCGTCCGTCTACGTTACCCGTGGAAAAACCCGGAAACAGGTGAAGTAGAAGAAATTTTAATCGAATGTACAGAAACCCGTGACCAGCCAAAAAACAAGGAACGCGCATTAAGCCGGCTCTATACCTATATTTACGACCACGAGCATCAAAAATACGTGGATGATATTTCTAGCCGACGCAAGTCACTTGTATCAACTGGTGATCGCTCTGCCAAGATCCGCACCTACAACTTTCCACAGGGACGTGTTACAGATCACCGTATCGGTTATACCACTCATGACCTGCAAGGTTTCCTCAATGGTGATATTCAAGACCTTATTGACCACTTGACGGTTGCAGAGAACGCCGAAAAATTAAAGGAATCAGAACTTTAAAAATAAAATAACAAAAGCTATGGGACTTTTTTATACAAAGAAAAAAGAGGATACCGACGAGAAGACGGTTCCCACAACAGAGTTTATCCGACGAATGGTTTCCAACAATAAAGATCCTGAAAAGGAAACGGAATTGCCTAGAACAGAAACTGAAAAGTAATGGACAGACAAGAACTTGTAAAGCAGATTTTCACAAAGAAAAGTTTTCTTTGTGTCGGTCTGGATACTGACATTGAAAAAATACCGGAATCTCTTTTTAACGAAGAGGACCCGATATTTACGTTCAACAAAACTATCATCGATGTCACAGCCCCATATTGCGTAGCGTATAAACCGAACATGGCTTTCTACGAGTGCTATGGTCTGAAGGGAATGGCATCGTTTGAAAAAACGATTAAATATCTCAGAAAGTTCTACCCAGATCACTTCATTATTGCTGATGCGAAACGAGGTGATATAGGCAATACCTCAGCAATGTATGCCAAGACTTTCTACGATGAATACAATGTTGATGCCCTAACAGTGGCACCATATATGGGTGAAGACAGTATCACTCCCTTTCTTGAATATAAAGATAAATGGGTCATCATATTGGCATTGACCAGCAACAAGGGCAGTCTTGACTTTCAGCTCACAGAAGACAAAGATGGAGAACTGCTCTTCGAAAAAGTTCTAAAAAAGACTCAGGAATGGGGTTCTGAAAAAAACATGATGTACGTTGTTGGAGCTACTCAGGGAAAGATGTTTAAAGAGATTCGCAGATATGCTCCTAACCACTTCTTACTTGTCCCCGGAGTTGGAGCACAAGGAGGCAGCTTACAAGAAGTTTGCCATTATGGTATTATAAAAGATTGTGGTCTACTGGTCAATTCCAGTCGTGGGATTATCTATGCGAGCAAAGAAAAGGACTTCGGAGTTGCCGCTGCCCAAAAGGCCAAGGACTTACAAGAGTTGATGGCAATCGAATTAGAGAAAATATAAATAGAATAAAACGCACTATACTTAACAAAAAAGTTGTTATCTCTCTTTCTACTACTTGTTATATAGTAAAAAAAAATAACAGTTTTTAGGGTAAAGTCAAGCCCTTAGATAACAAAAATGACTAAATATTATCAACGTTAAAGGGTATTATAAATTTATTTTGCTATATTTGCAAAAATAATTCAATCTCAGAGATAAAATGGAATTTACCGCACAACAAATAGCACAGTATATCCAGGGACGAGTAGAAGGCAATGAGAATGCCACCATTAATACCTTCGCAAAAATAGAAGAAGGTGTCCCGGGAGCTATTTCTTTTCTTTCCAACCCAAAATATACTCATTACATATATGATACAAAATCAAGTATTGTCCTTATTGATGAGTCTCTTGAACTGGAAAAACCAGTAAAAGCTACCCTTATTCGTGTAAAAGATTCACGCGACAGTGTAGCAAAATTACTACAGCTCTATGCTTCGGCTGTTAATCCTCCCAAAAGAGGAATAGCCGACGAAGCCTATATTTCACCTAAAGCAAAGATAGGAAAAAATGTTTATATCGGTCCTTTCGCTGTAATCAGTGATGGTGCTGAAATTGGCGATAACAGTCAGATATATCCTCATGCTGTCATTGGTGAAAATGTAAAATTAGGTCAGGAATGTCTGATCTATCCTAATGTAACGATATATCATCATTGCATATTAGGCAACCATGTCACTCTGCATGCCGGCAGTGTCATTGGTGCCGACGGTTTTGGCTTTGCTCCAAATCCAGAAACGAACAGCTATGACAAAATTCCTCAGATCGGCAACGTAATCATTGAAGATGGTGTTGAGATCGGAGCTAACACCTGCGTAGACCGATCTACCATGGGCAGTACATATATCCGCAAGGGAGTTAAGCTGGATAATCTGGTTCAGATTGCTCATAATGACGATATCGGAGAAAACACAGTAATGTCAGCTCAAGGAGGTGTTGCCGGTTCTACGAAAGTCGGTCAATGGTGTGTGTTTGGAGGCCAGGTTGGCATATCTGGTCATATTACTATAGGCAACAATGTTTCCCTTGGTGCACAAAGTGGTGTACTAAAAGACATCGAAGACAATCAGGCCCTTATCGGTACTCTGGCTATGGAAAAGATACCTTACTTCAAATCACGTGCCCTGATGAGCAAACTGCCCGATATGTATAGACAGCTCAACATTCTGCAGAAAGAATTAGATGAACTAAAGAATAAAAGAAACAAATAAAAGTAAAAGATATATGTCAAAACAACGAACGCTGAAAGGAAGTTTTTCCATTTTTGGAAAAGGTTTACATACAGGTTTGAGCCTGACTGTTACTTTCAACCCAGCTCCTGAAAATACAGGATACAAGATACAGCGTATCGACATAGAAGATCAGCCTGTTATTGAAGCTATTGCAGAGAATGTCGTTGACACTCAACGCGGAACGGTTATAGCTAAAGATAATATACGTATCTCAACTATAGAACACGGAATGTCTGCTTTATATGCTTTAGGCATAGACAATTGTCTTATTCAAGTAAATGGTCCGGAATTTCCTATTCTTGACGGTTCTGCCGCTATCTATGTGCAGAAAATTCAGGAAGTTGGTATTGCAGAACAAAACGCAGAAAAAGATTACTATATCATTCGTCACAAGATAGAGATCAAGGATGAAGAATCAGGATCTACCATAACCATTCTTCCTGATGATGAATTCAGCATCACCGCTATGTGTTCCTTCAATTCAAAATTTATCAACAGTCAGTTTGCGACCCTTGATCATGCAGGTGACTATGCTACAGATATTGCTCCGGCAAGAACTTTCGTTTTTGTACGCGATATTGTTCCTCTGCTTGAAGCGAACCTTATTAAGGGAGGAGATCTTGATAACGCTATTGTTATCTATGAGAAAGAAGTTTCTCAAGAGAAACTTGATAAATTAGCTGACATTCTGAAAGTACCTCATATAGATGCCACAAAGATTGGCTACATTCAACACAAGCCACTGATGTGGGAGAATGAATGTACCCGTCATAAGCTCCTTGATATTGTCGGAGATATGGCCTTGATAGGCAAACCTATCAAGGGCAGAATTATTGCCACGAGACCAGGGCATACCATTAACAACAAGTTTGCCCGTCAAATGCGCAAGGAAATCCGAAAGCATGAGATTCAAGCTCCTATCTATGATCCAAATGAAGAACCCATTATGGATAATGTACGCATTAAGGAACTTCTCCCTCACCGCTATCCTATGCAATTGGTTGACAAGATTATAGCTATGGGGCCTACTAGTATTGTTGGAGTAAAAAATGTAACAGCCAATGAGCCTTTCTTTCAGGG
>DMYZ01000126.1 GCA_003483565.1 Prevotella sp. | reverse complement strand
GTAACAGAGAATGCACCTCATCAGAAGGCAACTTCCCCTTATGGAAATACAAAAGAAATTAATGAGCAGATTATATATGATTATATTCATAGTGGTGCACCTATTAAAAGTATAGTTTTGAGATACTTTAATCCTATAGGAGCCCATCCATCTGCTCTTATTGGAGAACTTCCTAATGGGGTACCAGCTAATTTGATTCCTTATGTCACTCAGACAGCTATGGGAATCAGGAAAGAATTAACTATTTTTGGTCAAGATTATGATACACCTGATGGAACTTGTATCCGCGATTATATTTATGTTGTAGATTTGGCTAAAGCTCATGTGGCAGCAATGCGCAGGGTACTTGATGAGGATACTAATTCTATAGAATACTTTAACATTGGCACAGGGCATGGAAATTCTACCCTCGAAATTATAGAAACTTTTGAAAAGGCTACGGGTGTAAAATTGAATTGGAAATATGGACCTCGTCGTGAAGGAGATATAGAGAAGATATGGGGTGATTGTACTAAAGCAAACAAAGTGTTAGGATGGTCTGCTGATACTTCTCTGGAAGATGTCCTTCGTTCTGCATGGAAGTGGCAGAAGAAACTTCGTGAGGATAAAGTAATGTGAAAATATACCGGTTCGTTGAAATGACGAACTGAATTTTGTGTTTGTGTTGTTGTTAGCCTCCGATGTGAATCGGAGGCTAATTTTGTATAGATTCTATCGCTTTATATTTATTTTAGTTTTACTTCATTGAGCAATTCTTTACCATCCATGAAGTCACTGATATTCTGCAGGGTTGTGGTGGCAATATTATGAAGTGCTTCTTGCGTAAAAAAAGCTTGATGGGAAGTGACAATTACATTTGGCATCATCAGCAATAAAGCAAGACTATTATCATTCAAAATACGATCAGAATGATCTTCATAGAAAAATTTAGCCTCTTCTTCGTATACATCAAGACCTGCTGAACCTACTTTCTTATTTCTTAGTCCTTCGATTAAGTCTTCTGTTCTGATTAATTTTCCACGGCCAGTATTAATGATCATAACGCCCTCTTTCATCCTTTCAATAGAATCTTTATTAATCATATGAGTAGTCTCTGGGGTTAATGGGCAATGTAGTGTGATGATATCACTGTGTTGGTAAAGAGTGTCAAGATCAACAATTTCAACTTGATTTTCCTTGGCGAACTTTATGTCCGGATATTTATCATAGGCCAAAATATTCATACCAAAACCGTGAAGAATTCCAATAAGTACTCTGGCAATTCTTCCCATACCTACAATGCCTATAGTTTTTCCATACATATCAAAGCCTAGTAAACCTGAAAGACGAAAATTTCCTTCGCGAGTTCGTTGGGCTGAACGATAAACTTTTCTATTTAGAGTCAGCATCAATGTGAGTGCATACTCAGCAACAGCATGTGGAGAGTAGGCTGGAACACGTACAACTTTAATCCTTCCTTCTGCTGCTTTCAAATCAACATTATTGAAACCGGCGCAACGTAAAGCTATAAGTTTTACTCCATTTTCTACCATTTTTTCAATTACAGGTGCTGTAACTTCATCATTGACGAATATACATACAATTTCCTTTCCTTGAGTAAGTTCTATAGAATCAAGGGAAAGGCGTTCTTTGTAAAAGTGTATATCAAAACCAAAATCTTCATTCGTTTTCTTAAAACTATGACGATCATAACTATGTGCATCAAAAAAGGCAATTTTCACCATAATAAAAACCTTTAAATTATTTTATCTTATGAACTTATAAGTTCATATTTATATTAAAGCAAAATTAATTATTTTTTCGTAAAAACAATATCTTGGATGAAAAATATTTTAGGCATAATAAATTTATTTTATTATGCCTAAAACTTATTTGTGCATGTTCTCATCTACAAAACACAAAGGTAGAAGATCTTTTACAGAATTAATACATATTATGCCACTTGTTCCATAAAGTAAAATACGGACAGGACTTTTATACCGGTCTTCTATTTCTAAAATGACTTGTCGGCAAGCGCCACAAGGAGTTATTGGCTCTTTTGTTAGCCCATATTTGTTTTTTGCTGCTATTGCTAAGGTCCTTATTTTTTGATCAGGCTCACTGGCTTGTGCTGCAAAAATAGCTGTACGTTCAGCACAGAGGCCGGAAGGGAATGCGGCATTTTCTTGATTTGCTCCAATGACAATTTTTCCGTTTTCCAGTAGAAGTGCAGCTCCAACAGAGAAATGACTATATTTCGCATACGAATTTTGCGTAGCTGCAATAGAAGTGTTGATGAGCTGCTGTTCTTTAGGACTCAATTCATCAATTTGAGCAAACTTCATGTTTATTTCTATTTTTATATCTTTCATATTCTTAAAATCTTTCGTTCAGAGCGTATTATTCATAATATGCTCTGCAAAGATACAATTTTTTTTCGAATTGGTAAAATGGTATTCTTCTCTATTATTTATTCTGTTTTTTGTATACTAAGGATTTTTTTATGGATATATTTATTAAAGTGTCTTTTTGAGTTGTATTTAGTAGTTGATCGCTGATTAGTGAATGACAGACAGGAATTTGATAAAAGCCTTTTGGAAGATGTTGTTGACAGCCAATGATCATATTCGTGATTTGAATAATGCGCGCTTTCATATCTGAAGTGTTCCTATATTTCTTATATTCCAACAGAGCCATTGCAAAATAGTCCCGTGCATTCATCCAATCTTTTGTAAACATATAACAGAAACCTATCCGATAGAGGGCGTCAGGCTTTTCGTTTTTGTAGCAGAGAGTGAGCATCTCTTGATAGAGAGGGATGGCTTTTTCATATTCACTCATATAAAAATAACTTTCAGCATCATCGTAAAAGTAAAGACTTCGTTCATGTGGATCGAAATTTTCCAATTGTGGTATTGCTTCATTTAGATATTTAATGGCATGCTTGTAATCCCATTCATAATAGTAGCAAACTCCAAGATATGCTAGATAACGTGGATTTAACCGATATTTCTTATCTAACTGTTGTAAAATGAGAAGAGATTCATGATATTTTTCAGACATAAAATAATCAAGAGCATTGCTTAATAATAATGCATCCTTATGCTGCTGAGTCTTATTAGATGACGTTTGTATTTGATAAGTTGCAAGTGGATAGCTACTTGCAGGAATCACTATTGGCAGACATAGTAGTAGCATATATAGAAATTTATGATGCTGGCAGATCATTTTTAATTTTATATACAACAAGTCTCATCCATGTTAAATGTAAAAAGACATTTTATTTTGTGTAAAAGTTAATGATTTGAGTTATGGCTTGCTGACATGCAGGGCAGAATTCAGGATACTCATTGGTACGCATCCGGCAGTCTGGATATGCTCGATATACACCTTTAATGCTATATCCTGCACCTTCATAGAAGCCTATTTTCTTATCTTTTTTACCGATAAGATTTTCCCATTTGCCTACAAAATTTACCTTAGTCGTGATATTTTTTTCCCAAGGTTCCACGTCGTGAGGATACATTGGAATTTGTTCGGAATCATAAGCATATTCATCAGCAAGCCCAGCAAAACTATGTCCAAATTCATGGACGACAACTGGTCGGAAAGCTTTGTGATGGGTCATAGATAAATTATAACTGTTTAAAATGCCACCACCACCATATTTATCTGTATTTACGAGTATTATTATATGTTCGTAAGGTATACCTGCTAACCAATTGTGCAGATCTTTAAGATGTAAAGTAGTAAGATAACGGTCACTGTAGAATGTGTCAAAGTGAGAATGGAGGGCCGTGTTTTTCCAAATCCCTTTACTTGGTTCACTAGTTCCGCTTTCCTTGGATGGAGCCTCAACAGCGACAATATTGAAACGATCACGGAATTTTTTGAAGGGTTGGTAAGAAAATAGTGACTCCATAGCAAATTTAGCATCTTTAATAAAAGTGTTCATTTCCCCTGGAGTATATCCTTCTGCAATATAAGCAATGTGTATACAGTGGCAGGTATCGGTAGCTTGCTGTAGAGTGATGTATGGTGTGATGTTTTTTTCACCGATATGACGGATGAGTATATCTGTGGGTGTTACCTGATGTGTAAGGGATACCATTACTTGTCTCCGGTTATTGCGTAAATCAAGTGTAATGTCAACTGTATCTTTAGGCATTGGTATAAGAAATACGTTTTCAAAACTTTTGGAAGTTGTTTTAGCTTCATCGTATGATAGCCATTCCTGAAAAAGGGTAGAGAAAGAGTTGCGATAAATGACTTTTCCTGAATGATGATCACGTACGGTGATTTGTCCATTGCCTTCAACAGGCAATTCTGCAAGTCTGTTGCGCTTGCCATACCATCGCGGAATTACATTAAGTTCATCAACAGCTATTGATTGATGATTTACATTCCCGGAAAAATTATAATCAATGCGCAGGGTTTTATCAATGAAATAATTATCAAAATTCTGTGCATTTATAGTTAAGGAGATTATAACTCCAAGAAAAATTAAAAATTTACGCATAATAATTTATCTTACTTTCAGCTTTGCTCCAGGATAAATCTGGAAAATAGGAGAGAGTTTGTTCATCTTATAGAGATCCTTTAAGCGAATACCATACATTTGTGCTATAAGGTACATGCTTTCACCTGGTTGTACAATATGTGGTCGGTTTTTAAATACCTTAGGAGCTTTTGAACGTTTTTTCTTTAGGAAAACGATATCACCAGCTTGAAGGATATCATGTTTATCTCGCTCATTATATCTGGCAAGTTTTCGCCAGCTTATATCTACTTCTTTGCCAATACTTTTGAATGTATCACCTTCACGGGCTATAAGATAATAGTTATCATTGAATATTTTAATTGAATGGAGTACACCATTGAAGGAGATATCTCTGGAATTATGTCTTTCTACAAAATGATTGTAATTGTTGTCTGAGTCAAAGTCATTAAGATGGTAAAGTTCGATAATCTGGATAAGCTTATCCGCATAACTTGGATTCGTTGCATAGCCACAGTTTTTCAGGCCATAGGCCCAGCCTCTGTAATCTCTTCTGTCAAGTTTGAAAAGACAGGAATAACGGGGACTCTGACAGAGAAATTTGCTATGATCCTCATAACTCTCGTAAGCATTATTGTATGCTCGAAAGCATTCATTTTCGGCATCATCAGTCTTATAGGTTGTAGCGCCAGTCCAATAGTTATGGCATTTGATGCCAAAGTGATTATTGAAATTTCTTGTTAAATCACTCATACCTGCCCGACTTTCAAACACACCTTGTGCAAGTGTGATACTGGCTGGTATATGGTATCTGAGCATTTGCTGTACTGCAAGATCCTTATATTGGTTAATATAGTTTTGATAAGCTTGATTCCATTGCATCTGTGCTTTCACCCCAAAAGAGTGAATACATGTTATGAAAAGGAGGGTGACCTTGATGAAATTATATGTTATATATTTAACCTTCATGAAACCTTAATGTCTTAAGCATTTTGATATGTATAACTGCAAAATTAACAAAAATAGCTTAGAGTGGAAGCATAAAAAGATTTTTTTTTATTATCTTTGCAATTAACATTCAGTTAAGGTATCAAAATTATCATATTTTATTAAAAATGACTACGCATAGGATGATTATCTCTTTGGGGACGAATTATGAGGCAGATACGAATATGAAGCTTGCGCGTGAATTGCTTTGTAGCTTTTTCCATGATATAACTTTTACCGAATCTATCTGGACGTTGTCTGTTGATACAGAAAAGATTGATCCAAGGACAAAATACTTAAACTGTCTGGCAAAAATTAATACGTTGTATGAACTTGGTCAGATTGAGCCAGTTTTGAAACAGATAGAGGGGCGATTAGGTCGCTCGACGGCAGAGAAAAGTCTGGGTATAATCAGAATTGATATTGATATTCTTAAGTTTGATGATGAAAAGCACCATTTAAATGACTGGAATCGTCCTTATGTACATCATCTTTTGAAGAATATTAAATAAGAAGAACATTCCCTGCAAGATGCGAAGAAATGCTCTTCTTATATATTATAAAAATTTCTCTTTTAGGTATTGTCCTGTAATGCTATCCTTGCATTTGATGATTTTTTCAGGTGTCCCTGTAGCTATAATGTGTCCGCCTTTATCTCCACCTTCAGGTCCTATATCAATAATATAATCAGCACATTTGATGACATCAAGATTGTGTTCGATGACAACAACGGTGTGACCACGTTCTATAAGAGCATTAAAAGCAGAAAGAAGGCGTTGGATATCATGGAAATGGAGACCTGTAGTTGGCTCATCAAAAATAAAAAGGGTCGGTTCTTGTCTTTCCTGTCCGATGAAATAGGCGAGTTTCACACGCTGGTTCTCTCCGCCTGAGAGTGTGCTAGAGTTTTGGCCTAGTTTAATATAACCAAGTCCGACATCCTGTAAAGGCTTTAGTCGGCTGACAATGGTCTTTTCTTTATATTCTTCAAAGAATTCGATAGCTTCATTGACCGTCATATTAAGCACATCATTGATATTTTTATCATGAATTTTCACTTCTAGAATTTCATGTTTGAATCGCTTCCCATGGCAAGCGTCACATTCTAGAATAAGATCTGCCATAAACTGCATTTCTACAGTTATAACTCCAGCACCTTTACATTCCTCACATCTGCCACCGTCTGCATTGAAACTGAAATATTGTGAAGTGAAACCTTGTTGCTTTGCAAGAGGTTGAGCAGCAAAGAGCTGGCGGATAGAATCATATGCTTTGACATAAGTGGCAGGATTACTTCTGGAACTTTTACCAATAGGATTTTGATCAACGAACTCTACGTGGTGAATAGTTGCCCAGTCACCTTCAAGCGTGGAATATTCTCCTGGTGGGTCGCAGACTTCATTAAGGCGTCGTTTTAGAGCAGGATATAGAATGCCCTTTATCAGGCTTGATTTCCCGGAACCTGATACGCCTGTAACGGCAGTAAGTACATTCAGGGGAATATGTACGTCTACTCCCTGCAGGTTGTTCATGCGTGCTCCCGTAAGGATAATGCTTTGATTCCATGATCTGCGGCATGGTGGAATAGGGATTACTTCCTTGCTTGTGAGATATTTTATAGTGTATGATTGAGGATACTTTTCGCAAAGCCTTTCGCCTTCTCTATTAAGAATTTTATTTTCAGGTACTTTACCCTGATAAACTATTTCCCCTCCAAGCCGGCCCGCATTAGGCCCTATATCAATAAGGTAATCAGCCTGCCGCATGATTTCTTCATCATGTTCAACGACAATAACCGTATTTCCCAACTCTTGCAATTCACGAAGAACATGAATCAGTCTATCGGTATCACGACTATGAAGCCCGATGCTTGGTTCGTCTAGAATATAAAGGCTTCCTACTAAACTGCTTCCGAGACTTGTTGAGAGACTTACACGCTGACTTTCACCACCAGAAAGAGTATTAGATCTGCGGTTGAGTGTCAGGTATCCAAGTCCTACTTCGTCAAGGAACTGCAATCTGTTACGGATTTCCATTAATAACCGTTTGGCTACTTGTGCATCATGCTCATTGAGTTGGAGCTCATCAAACCATTGCCGAAGTTTATAAATTGGCATATCTACCAATTCTGTAATATCTTTACCTTCAATTTTTACGTATGTAGTTTCTTTTTTCAGCCGTGTGCCATGGCAGGTTGGACATGTTGTTTTACCACGGAAGCGACTTAACATCACGCGATATTGTATCTTATACTGGTTTTCTTTTAGCATTTGAAAAAATGCATCTATGCAGATTCTATCTTTAGGATCGAGATCCTTTTCTGATGGTAAACCATGCCAAAGCATATCTCTTTCCTTTTGGGTAAGCTTGTAGTAAGGTTTGAAAATATCAAAATGATTTTTGGCTGCGCGACGGCAAAACTCATCCTTCCACATGCCCATTTTGTCTCCGTGCCAGCATTGAACACATCCATCGTATACAGAAAGAGAAGAGTTGGTTATAACGAGTTTCTCGTCAATTCCGATAATACTCCCGAATCCTTCACAAGTAGGACAGGCTCCTAGTGGGGAATTAAAAGAGAACATATTATCATTCGGTTCTTCAAATTTTATCCCATCAGCTTCAAAACGAGTATTAAACTTGAATTGTTGTCTACTAGGCAGAAACATTAAAATAAGTTCACCGTCGCCTTCATAGAAACCGGTTTCAGCAGAATCGATCAGGCGGGCTATGTCATCTTTCGTATTTGATACAGACATACGATCAATAACAATATAAATATTGGACGTCTTTTCCTTTCCTGGCCTTTCTTCATCCTTATGTGTTTCTATATATTCATCAATGCGTTGAAAGTCATCATTTACATAGATACGACTGTAACCTTGCTGTGACTCCATTTCCAACTGCTTAAGAATAGTCCTGTCCTTGATGATGCGAAGTGGTGCCATCATAACAAATTTTGTGCCTTCTGCAAATTTCTTTGTACAAGAAAGGATATCTTCTGTAGTATGCCTTTTTACTTCTTCACCACTGATAGGAGAGAAAGTCTTGCCTATACGTGCATAGAGCAAACGAAGATATTCATATACTTCTGTGCTTGTTCCTACAGTACTGCGTGGGTTACGGGCTATAACTTTTTGCTCAATTGCAATAGCTGGTGGCAAACCTTTTATGAAATCACATTCCGGTTTACTCATTCTTCCAAGATATTGTCGAGCATAACTTGACAAACTTTCTACATATCGACGTTGACCTTCTGCATACAGAGTATCAAAAGCCAGTGAAGATTTTCCTGATCCTGAAACTCCCGTAATCACAATCAGCTTGTTACGAGGTATCTTCAGAGATATATTCTTCAGGTTATTCACCCTGGCGCCCTTGATTTCTATAAATCCTTCATCCTTTGTAGCAAGAAGAGATGGATCGAGTTCTATATTCTGTTTCATTTTACTTTGTACAGTAATACATGACTGTTCAGACCAGAAGAAACCGGTGACCAGTCTGCATAACTAGAGTGTTTATAATTGATATCAACGATATTTATGTCTTTCATTTTTCGCCAGTTCATGCCCTTGCGATCCATATCACTGATACGGTTTGCAGGGAGGTTGGTTACTTCAATGCGTATTTTATTAAATCCTTTGTGTAGTTTTTTTGTAAAATATAGAGTGTAGGGTACGGACCATGCACAGCCAACAAATTGGTCATTAATATAGACACGTGCACTTTCTCTGACATCACCAAGATTAATTGCCCATGTATCAGATCCTTGCAGGTCTTGGGCTGTAAGTTTCAAACTACATTCGTATACTCCGGTACCCATTAGAATCCGAGTTGAATCATCTATATTCTCCCAACTTGTTAAAGTGTTAATATTGTATGTTTTATTAATTTGTGGAGTAGAGTCTTCAAAATGAAGTTTCCATCCCGTACGAATAAGTTTACCTGTTTTGTCATACGGGGTATCCTTTCGATATCCTAGACTAGCTATTTCTTTCAGTAGAGTTTCATCAGCTTGGGTAAAGGTCTCAAGAATCATACTTTCTCCAGAAGAGAGGTCTATATTAATTTTGCCATTATTTATTTTAGCTGCGTAACGCTCACCTGTCATAGGATTAAACCACATTGCTGTTTGGAAAGGAACAGCTAATTTTACTTCATTATTAACATTGTTGGGGGTTAGGTTGGATATAAAATAATGCCACCCTTTACTATTTGAACGACGTATCATCTTGAGATGATATTTACTGTTCATTTCTTCCCTACAGGCAGCTTTGTTCATTGCTGTAGTATCAATGCCATAGATGATATTCGCACCCTGAGCCCTGAGGTCTTCGATATGCTGACGCACGTTTGGTGCCATTAATGTGTTCTTATTTGTAATGATTAAGGCTTTATAGCGGGTCCCTCCTACGGTCTGCAACATGCCATTGACATATTTTGTAGAAAGAATGTAACGCTCAGAGATATAATCACAATCGAATCCTGCAGCGTTGATACTAAGGACTGCCTTAATGAATTCAGGAGAACGTTCATTCATATTATGAATGGAGAATTGCATGAATTTGTGATTAAGATCCTTTGTCCACATATCCCTTATTGGCAGATAAACCAAAAAATCATTATCGGGTTTCCCCCATTGAAGGAAACTCTGGCAACGTTGAATGTATTTTAAAAAATAAGGAGCATCTCTCCATATACTGTTTGTTGGGCTCATGTCTATAGAGGCATAGAATTTCCATCCCGGCCATGCTGCATCTTTAGGACTATAGGCTGTGCCGTGGAAAAACATGTGATTGACTCCACTGATAAACATGAGATCCATATCTGGTTTCATTTGGCTTAAAGAAGTGCGAAAGTGTTCTGTAAGCCAAGTAAAAGTTTCACTGGAAGTAAGAGCTTTGCCTGTTATATGAGCTGCACTAGGTGCATACTTAAGCATTGATAAGTCGCTATAATTCGGCCTAGTATAGCCACTATCTTTTCTTAAACCTTTAATGCCAAAATCACTTAGTCCAAAACCTTCTATCTCAGGAATGTCGACTGCAGCATAGAGATCAATTAGATTGGCTGGAGAGCCGTGTGCCTGATTACGAGTTATAGCATGATGTTCATGAGCCCATGATGTCCATGTTGTAGTAAAGTTTTCTAAAAGTAGATCACTGAGAGTTTCTCTGTAGTCCATGATGACTTGTTCTGGAGTTTTATCGTTTTTCTCTAGTGCTGTTTTCTCATTTTGTAATTGTGGTAAATATTCCTCTAATTTATAACCTTTTCTTTTTTTAAATTCCTCAAGAAGTATTGGAGTCCAGTCTCCTTCACTTACTTCATAACTGTCATTGAAAAATGTATGTGGAAATGGAGTATGGGTGCGTTCAAATGCATCGGATATATGCTTTAGGTAATGCTGTACCGCATTTTTGTTGAAATGATCAATTACAAACCCTTCACCTCCAGGTGCAGAACGCTTTACTTGCATGATAGCAAACCTGTTATATAAAGCATAAATTTTCCAGTTACCTTTTTGGGGGAGTTTAGTACTCAAAAAATATAGGTTATTTTTAGTAGTGACATTAGCTGTAATATCGAGAACTTGTCCATTTTCACCGTAAGCCATGACTTTAAGCAACTTGCTTTTTGCTAAATCTTTATCAGATGGAGAAATGTCAAGATCTTTAATATTCTTATCTTTTATATTTTTTGTGATAAAGAGAGCTTTAGATGCCGTTTCATCAATAGGTACCCATGGACCACCGAAAGGCCACCCCGTACCTGTTGTCATGTCGATTTCAACTTTGTTAATGTCACCCTGGTGTTCTGTGTAGCGGAGCATTTCCATCCATTTATCAGAAAGATAAGGTATCTCATTAGCTTCATTCCCCTGTATACCATAGATAGGAGTTATTTCAAGAGCTCCCAGACCATGGTTGGCATATTGTTGGATATTCCATTTCAAGTTAGTCGTGTCTACGGAGGACCCAAACCACCACCACCTGGCGCCTGCTTTGGCTTCTTGCTGTGCCATAGGCCAGTCTTGTGCAGACAAGGCAAGTGGACACAGAGTTAATACCAGGAGTAATCCCATAATATTCTTCTTGCAGACAAGATAAAATATAAAGTGTCTCTTCAATTGTTTTGTTTTTAGATAGTTTATATTCATAGCATCGTTTATTGTTAACGTATTATTCTATTCGTGATGGTAAGGTTCCCCTTTGATAATTGTACAAGCCCGATATAATTGTTCGGCGAAAATGAGTCGTACCATTTGATGGCTAAAAGTCATTTTAGAAAGGCTGATTTTGTTATTTGCACGTTTGTATACATCTTTGGAAAATCCGTAAGGACCCCCGATAACGAAGATAAGTCGACGGACCGTATTTTGTTTATTTACTAGAAATGAAGCAAATTCAATACTTCGATATTCCACGCCATGCTCATCAAGGAGTACCATTGTATCGCCTGGATGAAGCTGTTTTAAAATGAGTTCACCTTCTTTTTCTTTTTGCAACTCTTCTGAAAGTTTTTTGGTGTTTCTTATTTCTGGTATAGTTTGAATGTCAAAAGGCATATAGTGACCTATGCGTTCTGTATAGTCATTTATGCCTGCAACAAAATGTTTATTTACCGTTTTTCCTACTTGTATCAATGTCGTTTTCATCAGTTTTCTTTGTTGTCTAAAGAATCCATTTCTTTTTTATTAGGATTTATAAGGGTATATTCGTCCTTGCGCTTTGGATTCATTGGAAACCAACCTTTTTCTACTCGGCGTTTTTGTTCGAATAACTCCCCAATGGCCCAAAGGAAAGATGCACCGACAACTCCTAGAACTGACGATCCAATAACGTTTCTTACACCAAGGGCTCCGCAAATAGCTATGATACCAATTATTAAATAAGTCCACCAGTATTTTGTACCTGTATAATATTCCATTTTAATCACAATAGGGTGACATATTCCTATTATTAAGAAAGTACATGCCGCAATAATAATGCCTGTGAAATAGAGTTCCATAAGTCTTGTCTTAATATTAATCATTAACATTTTATAGATTACAAAATTACAAAAAAAAAATCAAACATCCTTGATTTTTCAGTTTAATTGATTATCTTTGTGAATGAAATAGAAATCAATAACTTATTAACATATCAATTATGGCAAATAATGCAGAACTTATCGCCCAGTGTGAGGCGAAAGCACAAGAATGGTTGTCTCCTGCTTTTGACAAGGAGACTCGTAAAGAAGTTCAGGCTAAGTTAGATGCAGAAGATAAAACAGAGCTTGTAGAGAGCTTTTATAAGGATTTGGAGTTTGGTACCGGAGGCCTTCGTGGTATTATGGGTGCAGGCTCCAACCGCATGAATATTTATACTGTTGGCATGGCAACACAGGGCTTTGCTAATTATTTGAAAAAGAATTTTGCAGGCAAGAAAGATATAGCAGTTGTTGTTTGTCATGATTGTCGTAATAACAGCAGAAAGTTTGCCGAGTCTGTTGCTGATATTTTTTCTGCCAATGGTATAAAAGTTTACTTGTTTGAGGACATGCGTCCTACTCCGGAATGTTCTTTTGCAATTCGTCATTTTCATTGCCAGGGTGGTGTCAATATTACTGCGAGCCATAATCCTCGTGAATACAATGGTTATAAGGCCTATTGGGAAGATGGTGCTCAAGTCCTTCCTCCTCATGATACGGGAATCATTAATGAAGTTAATCATGTTAAGGTTGAGGATATCAAATTTGAAGGTAATAAAGATTTGATTCAGATTATAGGTGAAGAGGTAGACCGGATTTATCTGGATAAAGTACATACTTTGAGTATCGATCCTGAGATGATCAAGCGTCAGCATGATCTTTGTATAGTTTATACTCCTCTTCACGGTACAGGAATGACAGTTATTCCGCGTTCTATGGCTCTCTGGGGCTTTGATAATGTGCATTGTGTAAAGGAGCAGATGGTCAAGGATGGTAATTTTTCTACTGTAGATCGTCCTAATCCTGAATTTGCAGAGGCTCTTACATTGGGTCTTCGTGATGCCAAGGCTCTTGATGCAGACATATTGATGGCAAGTGATCCTGATGCAGACCGTATTGGTATGGCCTGCAAGAATGACAAGGGAGAGTGGGTCTTAATTAACGGTAATCAAACTTGCTTGATTTTTTTGTGGTATATTATCACAAACCGCAAGGCTGTTGGCAAAATGAAATCAACAGATTTTATTGTGAAGACTATTGTTACAACAGAAGTAATCAGAAAAATTGCAGAGGCTAACCATATAGAGATGCGTGATTGCTATACAGGTTTCAAGTGGATAGCACGTGAAATACAACTTTCAGAAGGTAAGCAACAATATATTGGTGGCGGTGAAGAAAGTTATGGTTTCCTGGCTGAAGACTTTGTACGTGATAAGGATTCGGTTTCTGCTTGTTCTCTGCTTGCCGAGATTTGTGCTTATGCCAAGGATCATGGCAAGACTCTATATGACATTCTTATGGATATATATAAGGAGTATGGATATTCTAAGGAAGTATTGGTCAATGTAGAGCGTCCGGGTAAAGCTGGTGCAGATGAAATTCAGCAGATGATGGTTAACTTCCGTCAGAATCCTCCTAAGGAACTAGGTGGAAGTAAGGTCGTACTGGTCAAGGATTATCTTCCTTTGACAGCCACATCGGCTGATGGTATCGTAGAGAAGCTTGATATGCCTGTAACCAGTAATGTTTTACAGTGGTTCTGTGATGATGAAACGAAGGTCAGCGTACGTCCTTCTGGAACTGAGCCTAAAATTAAGTTCTATATTGAAATTAAGGATGTAATGAAGAATACTTCTGAATATGATGCACTTGAGGCCAAAGCTTCTAAGAAGGTCGCAGCGATCAAGCAGAGTCTTAGTTTGTAATTGATAGAGATTTTTATCTAAAAAAGAGTAGGGGACAGGTTTGTCTTCCTGCTCTTTATTTTTTATAGATGTTAGGTAATTCTTTTTTTCTCTGAGAAAATATAAAGTTACAGCAAGGATGCAATAAAGTAAAATTAAATCCTTTTTTGATTGTTTTTTATCTTTAAAATGTGTATAAAGGTTAAAAAATACTCTTTTTGATGACTTTCTTACTTTAATATTTGCTCTGTATTGACAATTCATTTATATTTGCAGTGTTATACATAGGTAGTACACTACTACTAATAAACAGTGAAGACCACAATTTTATTCAAAACTTTGGTCTGGTTCATATATCGAATATTATTAAAAATAATTATGACAATAACATTACTCCGAGAATATCTATTATACATAAGAGAATATAGAATGGAGAAATTAATAAGGATCTTAAAATTTTATTACCTACAAAAGAAATGAAGAAGTTATATTTATTAGTAGGATTTGCACTGACAGGGTCAACTGTTTTTGGGCAAACAACAATTCAAGGTGTTTTAAAGGATTCTGTAGCTCATGAAACAGAACCTTATGCAACCGTTCGAGTTTTTCGGTCTGGTAATTTGACCAAACCTGTAGCCATGTCTGTAACAGACAAGGATGGGAAATTCCATCAGTTTGTTTCCGGAAAGGGTGAATATATTCTTTCATTGGCTTCTGTCGGTAAGAAAGAAGTGCGCCGTAGCCTTTCTCTTCAAGGTCAGTCTGTTTGTAATCTCGGTACAGTCTATACAGCAGATGATGCCGGACAATTAAAGGGCGTGGAGATCGTAGCTCAGAAGCCAATTGTGCAGATGACTACAGATAAGATGTCTTATCAAGTTTCTGATGATGCTGATGCACAGACTATGACGGTTCTTGACATGCTGCGTAAAGTGCCTATGGTAACGGTTGATGCACAGGATAATATTACTGTGAACGGTTCTTCTTCCTTTAAAATTCTTGTTGATGGAAAACCGAATATTCAGTTGGATAATAATGCCAAACAGATATTGAAAGCTATTCCTGCTTCTGTGGTGGATAAGATAGAAGTCATTACTAATCCTGGAGCAAAATATGATGCAGAAGGCGTAAATGGTGTTTTAGATATTCGGTTGAAGCATACTCCCGGACAGGCTCAGAATGCTTTACAAAAGGGTTACAATGGTCAGGTAAAAGTGGAATTTGGCAATAAGAGTGAGCGTCTGAATGCTTCTGTTTCGGGTCAACAAGGGAAATTTAATTATAGTGTCTATGCTTATGGTGGATATAATAAGTTTAATCATCTGGATATTCTGCAGCAACAGGAAAATATTGCTCCGGAAGGTTCGTCAATGATTACTACTACCGGCAGGGCCAATCAATATTCATCCTATAATGGAGCTGATTTGAGTATGGGAGTGGAACTTGATTCCATGAGTCAGCTGGATGCTTCTATTGGTTATAATTATTATCATGAGCATGTCCCGGCTTATATGACCAGAACTTATAATGGTGCCAGTTATGGCAGTGAAGGAACTTCCTATGATTTCGATTCACCACATACTTACAGGTCTTTTGGCATTGATGCCAGTGCGGACTACCAGCATTTTTTCAATAAGGAGCGTTCTAAAAGTATAACAGTAAGTTACTTGTTCAGTAATAATCCTGCACATATGCGCCAGTATGATGAATATCATTCAGCATCCAGTCTTATAGGTAATAGACTTTGGGATTATTCCAACGAACATACCCGTGCAACAGAACATACGTTTCAAATTGATTATACTACACCTCTTGGCAGAAATCAGACATTAAATATCGGATCAAAATTTATAACCCGATCCAACAAGAGTGATTCTCGTTACCAGAGTATTACAGGATCTACTGATACTACGTCGTATTTATCTGCATCTTCAGGACACCAGTTTCAGGAAGCGGAAGAGGATCAACTTTACTTCAATCACCAATATATCGGTGCAGCTTATGCAGAGTATGAAGCCTCTTTCGGAAAATGGAATACGCGTGTAGGCCTTCGTTATGAAAAGACTTGGACGGATATAAAATATCCATTATCGGTAAAAGAGAATTTCAAGAAGAATTATGGCAATCTCATACCGACTGTATCTTTAGGGTATAAATTGAGTGATATGACGAATATAGGTGTTAATTATAAGATTGGTATTCTTCGTCCGGGCATTAGTTATCTCAATCCATACCGTAATGTGACGGATCCAACCAATATATCCTATGGTAATCCTGATTTGAATGTAGAGAAGACTCATGTTATCGGTATGGTGTTCAATCATTATGAAACTAAATTTATGATGAACGCCACTTTGCAACAGAGTTTCTGTTCCAATGAAATTTATCAGTATTCATTTCGTGATGCTACAGGTATTCTTAATACAACCTATGGACATGTCGTAAAGAATAGATGGACTAATTTCAGTACATGGATGCGATGGGTCGTAGGAAAGAAAACTTCAGTATCTCTTAATGGTTATCTCGGATATGGTGATATGCGCTCTTCTGTCCTGAATGAGCGTAATCATGGCTGGCAAAGCAATGGTACTTTTATGTTGGAACAGACTCTTCCAGCTGCTATTAAATGGAATCTTGGACTTCAGGTATCCACAAAAAATTACTCTCTTCAGGGATACAGCAATGGTTTCAACATGCTTTTTACAACTTTGACCAAGAGCTTTTGTAAGGAAAAGTTTGATGTCTCATTATTGTATTTTAGTCCTTTCTCTGGAAAGTTGAAACAAAAAACGTACAGTCATGGAGTTGATTTTGAGAATGAACAAACCGTTTCTATACCTTTACAAATGGTCCGTGTTTCTTTTGTCTGGCATTTTGGTAATACAAAGAAACAATTTACACAGCATGAAAGTAAGATATCCAACGATTTTGGAGAACAATCAAAAAATAAGATAAACACTTCTACAGGTTCTCAAGAATAAAAAAAGCCCGTTTCAGATTTACTTTATATTCCTGAAACGGGCTTTTTATTATATATAAGACTCTCTAGAAATTATTTGATCATATTAACAGAACGCTTTAAAAAGGCATCAAGTGATGCACCTTTCAGCATACCATTTTGAAGAAGTGCAAGGTCAATAAGCTGATGGACAGTTTCATTTCCTTTTGCATATTCTGCAATTATAGTATTAAGTTTTGCTTGTTCATCCGTGACTGTCTTTTCTGTATTTTTTAAATCATCTTTTTCTTCCTGCGTAATCTCTTCATCTTTCTTTTTACTTTGTGCTTGATGGAGTGCAGCAAGACGTGCCTGTTGTCCTTTTAGCTCACTGGATATCGGCTTTAACTGTTCCGCTAATTTTTCATCTGCGTCTTTCAATACATTCTTTATCAGAGGATGGTCTGCATTTAAAACAAGAGAAAAAGTATCTGGCATTTGTCCATAGAAACTCATTCCAGGTTGGAATTGGCTCATAGTCTTCATACGACGCATATATTCACTTTCAGTCATCAGCACTGGTTGGGTATCTTCACCAAGTGCTTGGATCTCTACATTGAATTGCACTTTGTCAAGGGCTGGCATCTGAGAACGGAATACTTCTGACAATTTGTCGCTTTCTTCTTTTTCAAGGTCAACCTTTTTGACATCTTCCTTTACAATCAAACGATCTATAATATCAGCATCTACACGGGTGAAACGTGTCTTTTCCAGTTTTTGCTCCAGCATACTGACCATAGGGACATCAAGTTGCCCGTCAAAGAGAAGAACACTGTAACCTTTCTTCCTGGCAGCTTCAATATAAGTATATTGATCATCTTTATTCGTTGCATAAAGGTAGATCAAGTCACCATTCTTGTCGGTCTGATTATCTTTTACCAGCGTCTTATATTCCTCGTAAGTGAAGTATTTGCCATCTATATCCTTAAAAAGTGCGAAATCTTTGGCACGGTCATAGAAATCTTCCTGTGATAACATACCATAATGAATAAAGAGTTTCAGGTTATCCCATTTTTCTTCATATTCCTTACGATTATCCTTGAAAATATTCTGTAGACGGTCGGCTACTTTTTTGGTAATGTAAGTGCTGATTTTCTTCACGTTGCTGTCACTCTGCAGATAACTACGGCTTACGTTCAGTGGAATATCCGGGCTGTCAATAACACCGTGCAGTAAGGTTAGGAAATCAGGAACAATTCCTTCTACCTGGTCTGTAACGAAGACCTGATTGCAATAGAGTTGGATCTTATTATGTTGAAGTTCAATATTACTTTTTACGCGAGGGAAATAAAGAATACCAGTCAAAGTGAATGGATAGTCTACATTAAGATGGATCCAGAAAAGAGGATCATCCTGCATAGGGAATAAGTTATGATAGAATTTAAGATAATCTTCATCCTTTAAAGATGAAGGAGTTTTTGTCCATAGCGGTTCCATGCTATTAATGACATTTTCTTCTTCAGTCTCAACTTCCTTGCCGTCTTTCCACTCTGTTTTTTTGCCACAGGCTACAGGCACCGGCATAAACTTACAATATTTGGTAAGAAGTTCAATGATTTTGTTTTTCTGTAGGAATTCTTTGCAATCATCACTTATATGCAGGACAATATCACTTCCTCGGTCTTCTTTTTCTGCATCACTGATTTCGAATTCAGGGTTGCCATCGCAAGTCCATTTTACGGCTTTACTCCCTTCCTTATAACTCTTGGTAATAATGTCCACTCTGCTGCTGACCATAAAAGCACTGTAGAATCCGAGTCCAAAATGACCGATAATGGCCGCGGCATTATCTTTATATTTTTCAAGGAAGTCAGTAACTCCCGAAAAAGCTATTTGATTGATATATTTGTCAATTTCTTCCTCTGTCATACCAATCCCTCGGTCTGAGATCGTTATTGTCCCGGCTTTCTCATCTACATTGACATGTACAGTCAGATCACCAAGTTCCCCTTTGAAGTCTCCTTCCTGGGCTAAGGTTTTTACTTTCTGTGTGGCATCAACAGCATTACTGACCATTTCACGAAGAAATATTTCGTGATCTGAATAAAGAAACTTTTTGATAACAGGGAATATATTCTCTGTTGTTACTCCAATACTTCCTTTTTGTGACATATTTTAATCGGTTTAATTTTATTTTCCATTACACCGTATGCAAATAGCGTGCCATAATTCTATCAAGAAGTTTGAAATAATTAGTACAATATTACTGTTCAAGGATTTAAACAGAAAGGTGAAACGAATGCCTTTATTTTCAATAAACATTATTATCTTTATATCCAAATACCAGTTTTCGTTCTCTTTGAATAGCCTTTTTAGTCCATTCTTCCGGAATAAATCTCCAGTTTTTCCTGGCTTTTGGATAAATTTTTCCTAGTTTTTCTATAGCCTTTGCCAGTTCATATCGCTGGGTATGTCTGCTGGTATAAATTAATCTTTCTGCTAATTTAGCTTTCGGAATCTTGGCCCCCTTGGTAAGGAACTCGTTGCCCCCGTTACCTCTGTAGCTGTGCATAGCCACGTGATACATTTTTGTCAGTTGAAAGGAATCACCGTTTTCCATACCGGTGATTCTTATTCTTTTCCCGGCAGGTTTTGTAACATCTACTTCATATGTAATGCCAGCAGCGGTATCAAAATTAAAAACCAGATGGCAAAACATATAATAGGTGTTGTTGCCAATAGTATATTTAGAGATTTGCATGAGAGGATCTTCAATGGAATGCATAGTCTGTATCCACAGGCTATAGCTGTATTCAAGATAACACCGTATCTCTTCGCCTGTCATATTAAGCATATAGATAAGATTTTCATAGCGGTATATGGTATAGAGATCGGATATGTGAATGTTGCCGGATGAAAGTGAAACATCATAGACGAGAGGAGCAGTAAAAGATATGTCTGCTCCTGTAATTTTCAGTTGTAGGTTGTGAATCATATTGCTAAATGGAGCATCTCCAAAACAACAGTCTCTGGAGCTTATAGCAGACTCTATTCTTCCTATTTTTTTATTTGAAAATGTACGTACTGATTGAAAATATTCTTTAAATGTAGACATGTATTTAGAAGATTCAGGTTCTTGGCTGACATTTATGATTTTGGCTTTGATGTGGTACGGGTTAATAGTCTTTCCTTTGCTTTCGTTTTTTGTAATTTCTATTTGTGCCAATTGCAGGGCATTGCAACCGGGGTTGATGCAAAGAACATCTTTTCCTGCTTTGTTTTTTATGGTCTTTAAATTTGTCTGATGGTCGTGACCGTAGATGATCACATCGAATCCGGGTATTTCTCGTGCAATACGTAATGTGTCATTTTCGCAATATGAATTACTTCTAAGTCCTCCTTCCCAGCCAGTATGGAATAGTCCAACGACTAAATCCGGCTGTTCTTTAACGAGGATAATATTCATCCAATACTGTGCTGTTTTCATTAGGTTTTGAAAGTATAGCCCCTGCCACAGACTTTTATCCAGCCAATAGGGGATGGCAGGGGTTACGAGTCCGAATATGGCAATACGTATGCCACATTTATATATTAACGTATACGGATGAAAATAGGTCAACCCTTGTGTTTTGTCAATGACATTAGCACCTAAAACTGGACATTTAACATCTTTAACAAATTTGTCGTAGACCGCATGTCCGGTTTCAATATCGTGATTGCCAATAGTAATAGCATCATATTGCATGTAATTGAAGATATCTGCAGCCATTTTTTCAGAGAAAAGAGGCCGGCTACTGTCATAGGTGGGTTGCCCTTGCATAATATCACCATTATCAAGAAGCAATAGATTCTCCTTATTTCTTCTGCGTGCTTCTTCAACATAGTGAGCGATTTGAGCCATAGATCCATCTGCTGTTTTTCTATGGGCATAATCATATGGAAAAAAGCAGCCGTGAATATCACTTGTTGCAAGGATATTGATCTTTTTCTTCATTAATATAGATCAGAGTTGTAGTCTTTTTATTTTTAACAACCAGTGCCATCCGAATGAATTTCGCAGGATCCGCCGTTGATTTGTTCTTCAGGCATCGGTTCAAGACCTACATCTTTAGAAAACAGGGTTACAGTGCCGTCTTCCAGCACATAGCATGGTATGCCGACATCGCCGTTTTTTTTTGCCTCGTTGAAGGCCGGATTATTATCGCGTAAGGTCAGAAAGTCTTTTAGTCTGAGAACATTTGTGCCAATATCAATAATTTTAAAACGGTTGTTACCTGTAACTTGTTTTTCTACATAATCACAAAATGGACAAGTTTTCATAACATACATCTTAATCATAAATATTCCTTTCTTTTTTATGTATAGTATCTTTGCAAAGATATATTTTTTTATTTGAATCCACAATTAAAGTCGTATGAAGATATTTATTTCATTTTCATTAATAAAATTATTTTTTAATTATAATCAGTATTATGATAAATAGAAAGCGCGAAGAGTGTATATCTCAAACTTTTTAACAACTTTTCTCTTCCATGTCTTTTAAGGATTGCAAAGAAATTATTACCTTTGTGGTCATTAAAAATTTGAAAGAATTAATGAAATCAATATATCTAATGAATAAATGGACAGCATTGTCACTGTCCCTCTGCCTTTTGACAGGATGCCACAGCAACAAAAATAAACAAAAGACCGTTCTGGCAGTTAAAAAAAATCTCCAGATAGATACACTTCTTCAGCACCGATTGAAAGATTTTGTGAAAGCTCCACGTATGAAAGGAAATTTCGGTATATATGTTTATGATCTTACTGCTGGCAAACCTGTTTATGGTTATGATGAGAATTTGGATCAATCCTCAGCATCCTGTTTAAAACTTATTTCTGGTACAGCTGCTTTAAAACTATTGGGGACACAGTACAGATTTGTTGATTATCTGTGTATGCGAGGAAATATAGATCAAGGTATACTTAATGGAGATGTGACTTTAATGACTGGTTTTGACCCGTTGTTAACGGATAAAGATTTTCCTAACTTTATTCAGGCTTTAAAAAAGAAAAATATCAAGAAAATTCGAGGTAAATTCATACTGAAATTGATGATGAAAGATCCTGTTAAAAGTGAACAGCATTGGTATCCATGGGATCTTTCTTTTTCTAGTTATGGTATTCTCTTTAAGGGTGCGCCCAATATGATAAAGGCTATTAAGGCCGCTTTCCGTTCTCAGGGAATAGCCATTGCAGACAGTCAAATCGTTTTAGCTAATCATGTTCCGAAAGGTTCTAAGTGCATTTTTTGGATTTCGCACCCTGTTACCGGTGTTATCAAAAAAATGTGGAAGAATAGTTCGAATACTCAGGCAACGTCATTACTTTATGCTGTTGGTCATCGTGTAAATCCACATCTGGATCCTCCTACAGCTGGAGTTAATTATTTACGAAAATTTCTTCGTGAGGATCTTGGAGAAAAGAATCCGAAACTTGTTATTCATGACGGTTGCGGCCTTTGTACTCATAATCATCTTACACCAAAGGTTCTTAATGATATATTGAAATATGGTTATGAACATAAACCAATCTATAATGTTATGCAAAAGGAACTAGCTATAGCCGGTATTGATGGAACTTTGAAGGGATTTCTTGCAGGTACTCCTTATAAAGGTAGAATAAAGGGAAAAACGGGAACTCTTTCCCATCCCTATGGTATTAGTTCTTTGGCAGGTTTCTGTGAAGCAAGTAATGGTCATTTGTTGACATTTGCTATTATGGACAGCAAGATGTCTGTACTTGATGCCCATGTATTGCAGCATAAATTATTCAATGTTTTAGTAGAAAATAAAAAGAAGTAGAGAAAACTGTATAATATAAAAGATAACATCCCTGATAAGTATTTGCTTATCAGGGATGTTGCTTAATAGCCAAGATTCTCTCCGACGAGAATTACAATATGGCGGTGAGCCGGCTGTGAGCGGCGTATGACAGAAAAGTAATTGCAGATACTATCCGGTGACAGGCAGTCATGGCAGAGGCCATCTTTGTGACAGGGCGTATCTAAATTTTCAAAGCGAGTCATATTGACAGGTGCAGCTGTATTGCGTGCCCTCTTCATGGCAGAGTCAATATCTTTGCAAACTTTATTTATTCCAACAATGAAGATTACATGGCGAGGTCCCCATGTAATGGCAGCTATCCGATTACCATTACCGTCGATATTTATAATTTGTCCATCCTCAGATATTGCATTGGCACTTGCCAGATAATAATCACATGAGAATGCTTTGCGGTAGATGGCCATCTTTTCGTCTGCATTTTTGGCATCAGCCCGGTCAAAAACCTGATAATTGCCGTCTTTAAGTATCTGAGCAACGCCTGTCTCAAATATAGAACTGCTTCCGCCCCATGTAATGGTACTTTGTTCTGGTACAATTTTTTTTATTAGTGTTTGTACGTCCGTGCTTGACTCACAATAGTAGGCATCAAACATACGTCGAGAAAAATTCTTAATAAGTTTCTCCCCCATCCTTTTATTTCGTAATTTTTCTATTTCATTCATTTTAATCTTCTTCTTGTTCAACTGATTTTATTAATCTTTAACTTGAATGAATGCATTGGCAAGGATTGCCGTTAATCCCCCTGTAGTAATTCCACTGGAGAAAATACTTCTGATGATCTCTGGCATTTTATTAAGAATGCCAGGAACCAGCTCTACACTCATACCAAGAGAAAAACTGATGGCTAAAACAAGAATAGCCTTACGGTCAATTTTTGTAGAAGCAATAATCCTAATACCGGATGCAGCAACTGTACCAAACATCAAAAGGGTTGCTCCACCTAAAACACAACTGGGAATCATGGAAAAAAATTCTCCTACGATCGGGAATAATCCGAGGATAAAGAGAAAGGCAGCAATGATATATCCAATATAACGGCTGGCTACACCCGTAAGCTGGATCATTCCATTATTTTGTGCAAAGATAGAATTAGGAAAAGAATTAAAGATAGCAGCAAGACAGGAATTAATGCCGTCTGCAAGAATGCCACCTTGTGCCCTTTTCATGAACACAGGACCTTCAACAGGCTCTTCTGAAATAAGAGAGTTGGCTGTAATATCTCCATAAGCCTCTATGGAAGTGACGAGATAAATCAGTCCCAGCGCAATTATGGAACCAGTATCGAAATGCAAGCCATATTTAAAAGGAATAGGAATATTTAAAGCGTGGACACTCGATAATTGTGTGAAATCAATCATTCCCATAAAATAAGATACGATACAACCAATGAGGAGTCCAAGTACAATAGATCCCATACGTAAATATTTATTATTGGAGCGGTTGAACAGAATAATGCTGACCAATACCAATAAGGCCAAAGCTAGATTCTGCCATGAACCAAAGGTGCCGTTGTCTAATGCAGCTTGACCGCCGCCACAAGAATTGATACCAGCCTTGATCAGACATAGACCTATAAGGGATACAACAATACCAGAAACCAGAGGTGTTATTATTTTGCGGGCATAAGGAAGAAGCCGGCTAACAATCATTTCTACAGAAGAAGCCAGAATACAAGCACCGAAAATATAACTCAAAGCCATTTTAACATCCAGTTTCCCTCCCACCATGCCAAGCATACCGGCACTTATAATAGGAGTAATAAAAGAAAAGGATGTACCTTGGATACATAGCAACCCGCAACCTATGGAACCGAAGCGATGACTTTGGATAAAGGTTGCAATGCCAGATACAAAGAGTGACATAGATACCAGATAACCTGTTGTAGATAAGTCAAACTTTAGTGCAGAACTTATAATGAGCGGAGGCGTGATAATGGCAACAAAGATCGCTAACAGATGTTGTAAGGCTGCAAATAAAGCCTCTCGGAAAGGGGGACGGTCATTCAGCCTGTAGATCAAATCTTGTGATTCCTCTTGTGCTTCCATCAGTCTAATCCTCCTCTCTTAGTTTAATTTGACAATTATCCAAAGAGTCGACAATGGCCAGACTTTCTATACGCATTCCTAAATCTTCTAGTTTTTGCCGACCATGCTGAAATGCTTTTTCGATAATAAATCCCATGCCTTCAATTTTGACTCCAGCCTGTTGGCAGAGATCTATGATGCCTTTCGCAGCGTTGCCATTGGCGAGGAAATCGTCAATGAAGAGAACTTTATCTCCAGAGTGAAGAAAATCTTTAGAAACGACAACGTTATAGCTTTTCTGCTTAGTAAAAGAGAAGATAGAGGTCGAGAGCATGTTGTCCATGGTAGATGGGACTTTTTTCTTGGCAAAGACTACCGGAAGGTCAAGCAGCAAACCAACAATAACAGCAGGAGCAATGCCGCTGGCCTCTATGGTTATGATTTTATTGACATCCGTCGAGGCGTAGCGCCGGATAAATTCTACTGCGATTTGCTTCATCAGGTTCGGGTCCATCTGATGATTAATAAAACTGTCTACTTTTAAAATGCCACCCGGCAGGCATTTACCATCTTTGAGAATTCGCTCTCTCAATACTTTCATGTTATTGCTTTTATTTGTTTATGCGTTTATCGTGTTGGGTCCTTTGTTCTACTCCACTTTCATAGGCTTCTGCATCTTCAAGGCCGGCATTGTTCTGATTGACATGCAGTGGCATTGTGTTTTTGCTTTTACCATAGAAAGCTGAATTTTCGAAAGCCTTGATTTGTTTCTCTTTATCGACTAATTGGGATTGGATATTTTGCAGGCGGATTGTCAGCGCATCCATCTGAATCTGGATACGAGAAATATCATTTTTCTGGTTGCGTATAATGACATACTCTAACATTGTGACACATAAGAGTATAGCCATAATAGAGAGCAAGATAAATGTGCTCTTATTTTTCATTGTCTTATCTGTTTTCGGGTATTTGCTTGAAAATTTGAGCAAAGATACACATTTAGATTCTAAAATAGAGTCTTTCTGTGTTATTTCTTGTTAAATAAGAGGTGTCTAAATAACAACATGGCTTTAATTTTTATATATTTGCATAATTTGAAAATTCAATAGGTATTAGGTCGATAATAGAAGGCAAAGAAAGACATCAAGTATGAGACAATTAAAGATTCAGAAGAGCATTACAAATAGATCCAGTGAAGCTCTTGATAAATATTTAGTAGAGATAGGTCGGGCTCCGATGATCTCTATTGATGAGGAAACTGATCTTGCTCAACAGATAAAAAAAGGTGGTAAAACGGGTGAACGTGCTAAGTCTAAACTAGTTACAGCCAATTTGAGATTTGTCGTATCTGTCGCTAAGCAGTATCAACATCAAGGACTTTCACTTACAGATTTAATTGATGAAGGAAATATAGGACTCATTAAGGCCGCTGAGAAATTTGACGAGACCCGTGGGTTTAAGTTTATCTCCTATGCAGTATGGTGGATTAGACAGGCCATTTTACAAGCTATTGCAGAACAGAGCCGAATTGTCCGACTGCCTCTAAATCAGGTAGGCTCTTTAAGCAAAGTAAATCAGGAAATCAATAAATTTGAACAGGAGCATCAGCGCAGACCAAGTCTCCATGAAATTTCACAGATTACAAATATTGATGAGGATAAAATAGAGCAAAGTATGAAAGCTGACGGGCATCATGTCAGTATTGATGCCCCTTTCCAGGAAGGTGAAGAGAATAGCATGGTTGATGTTATGGCTAGTGGTGATGACACACGGACAGATCGTCTGGTGGATCATGAAAGTATGTCTCAGGATCTTATGGAAGTGATGGAAAGAGTTCTTAAAGAAAGAGAAAAAACTATTGTCTGCGAGTGTTTTGGTATAGGATGTCAGGAGCTGGGACTGGAGGAGATTGGTGATCAGCTTGGCCTGACCCGTGAGCGTGTACGTCAGATTCGCGAGAATAGCATAACTAAACTTCGTGATTCTGGGAACATTAAGGTGCTTATGAAATATTTGGGCTGATGTAAAGAACAAAAAGTAATAAATACTATAATTTTCTCCCGGCTTTTTTTGGAAGCCGGGATTTTTTTTATACCTTTGGTACGTAATGAAAGCACGGTATAGTCTCCTGTTGCTAGGACTGTTCATGGTTACGGTAAGTCGTGTCTATGGCATTGACAGAGATTCTTATAAAATCACTGTGCTTAAGCGTGTGTGGAGTTATTATCAGTCTATTGATACTAGTAATATGAGCAGGATTGAGTCTTATGCATATTATCGTTTTTATTATCGAACAGACCGGAGAAATATTACGCTTATGGCGGTCCCTTCCATGTATGCTGTTGCACATGGTGCCGGAAGAGAGTTTTTATGTGAGGAATATAATCATATAACGACTTTTTCTTTTGATCATGCCAAAGTTCAACATTTACTAAGCATCAGTACAGTCCCTCATCATAAACAGGTGATGCCGAATTTGCTTTATTATATGACCCCACACATCTATGATACCGCAATTTTTGATGGCAGGTGGATATTATCACCGCTGAAAAAACATAATAGAAAATATTATCATTATCAGGTCCATCCTCTTGTTAACGATAAAGCAGAGGTCGTGTTTCATCCCAAGACTGATAATACGCAACTTGTTTATGGAAAGGCGATTGTTGATGAAGCTACTGGCCAGGTGGTCAACATGGAGTTTGATGGTGAATATGATATGGTACATTTTCGTTTCTCATTGATTATGGGGCCGAACGGCCTTGAAACGCTTTTTCCAGTTAAGTGTGATCTCAATGCCACCTTTTACTTTCTAGGTAACCATATTACAAGCCATCTTTTGTCTGTTTATGGATTAAAGAAAAAACTGCCGGATTCCATTGCTGATAATCATAATTTTGCTTTAATGGATAGTATTCGTCCTTTTCCTCTTACCCTTCCAGAAAAGCTCGTTTATCAACGTTATATAAAAGATGTCCATTATAAAGATTCCATTCAACTCTCAGAATCTAAATATCAAAAGCATTCCAAATATTTTTTAAATGCTATAGCAGAGCAAATGCTAAGTCGATTCAATACGAATTTCGGCACAGCAGATCAAGGGTCTTTTCGAATGGAACCGATTCTCAATCCCTTTTATTTTGAATATAGCCATGCAAAGGGATATACTTATAAATTTGATGTTCGTGGCTCATATCAATTTAACGATCGTATGGGAGTATCTCTTCGTTTCAAGGCAGGTTACTCTTTCAATTTGCATCAATTCTTCTTTTCTGTGCCGTTAACATTTTATTATAATCGAAAGAAGAATGGTTATATTCAAATGGAACTTGCTAATGGCAACAGAATAACCAATTCACTTGTAGCTGAGGCTTTAAAGAAAGAAAAAAGTGATACTGTCAATTGGAATCAGATGGATTTGGACTATTTTAAGGACTTTAATTGGCGAGTTTACTCGCATTATGATTTTGATCCATATTGGGGATTTGAGGCTGGATTTATATGGCATCACCGATCTGCTGTGAATAAGGCAAGTTATCTGGATGCAGGACGTCCGGCAGCATATCGGTCTGTGGCGCCCACACTTGAACTGCTCTATCGCCCCATGGGGTTTGCTGGACCGGTTTTTGCACTTGACTATGAGCAGAGTGTTAAAGGATTATGCAGGTCTAATATAGAGTATGAACGGTGGGAAATGGATGGACAGTATATTTATCATCTGCCGGGAGAACGGGCAATGTCAATGCGTCTTGGCGGAGGATTCTATACTCATAAAGGTAAAAATTGGTATTTCCTTGATTATTCAAACTTCCGTGAAGACAATATTATCGGTGGATGGAATGATAAATGGTCAGGTGATTTTGAATTATTAAATTCCAATTGGTATAATGCTTCTGAATATTATCTGAGAGGGAATTTCACCTATGAATCTCCTATTCTTTTAGTCGGATGGCTTCCTGTTATCGGTCATTTCATTGAGAAAGAGCGCATTTACGGTAGTGCTCTCGTTGTCAATCATTTGCATCCCTACACAGAAATGGGTTATGGTGTACAGACCCGTCTTTTCTCTATGGGTGTTTTTGTCGCGACTTCCAATGGTAAGTTTGGCGGTTTTGGCTGCAAGTTTGGTTTGGAGCTTTTCCGCAATTGGTGACTCTCCTGTCCTGGGTCTATTTAAAAAGAAGAAAAACATTGTAAAAAAAGGCTTGGAATATTCGTCTAAAGGAAGATAAAAGGTTATATTTGTAATTCAACATTAAAAAAATGGCTATAGAAAAGACTAAAACCTTAACAATATACAAGGCTTCGGCAGGATCAGGAAAGACTTTTACCCTGGCAAAAGAATATATGAAACTGGTTATACAGAATCCGCTATCCTATCGTAATATTCTTGCAGTGACCTTTACCAATAAAGCTACGGAAGAGATGAAAATGCGTATTTTGAGTCAGCTCTATGGTATATGGAAAGGGCTTCCTGATTCCCAAGATTATATGGACCAAATAATAGAAGAATTGGATCTCTCCCCTGCTATCGTATCTCGTCAGGCAGGAAAGGCTCTTGAATTACTTGTACATAACTATAATCATTTTCGTGTAGAGACAATTGATACTTTTTTCCAGAATGTTCTTCGCAATTTGGCCAGGGAATTGGATCTTACTGCTAACCTGCGTATTGAACTTAATGACTATCAGGTGGAAGACATGGCTGTGGATGAGCTGATAGAGAATCTTGATGCTTCAAGTCTTCTCCTCAGATGGATTATGGATTATATAGAAGCAAACATCAAGGAAGATAAAAGCTGGAATGTTATCGGACAGATCAAGAAATTTGGCTGTAATATTTTCAAAGAATGTTATAAAGAGCATAGCAACAAGCTTACGGCAACTTTTTCCCAAAAGGATTTTTTTACCGACTTTAGTGCGAAGATGAGGGAAATTGGGCAAAGAGCTGATGATGCGATAAAGCAGGTAGTTGCAACCTTTGAGGATTATCTTGAAGAAAATAGTCTTGACATCAGTGATTTTTCTTATGGGGCTTCGGGTGTCTGTAGTTATTTTCTAAAACTGAAGAATGGTATTTTTGACAACAGCGTCCTTACCAAGCGTGTCCTTGCTGGTATGGAAAGTTCTGATGCATGGGTAAAAAAATCCAGTCCCAGAAAACTTATTGTCAAGGATGCTGTGGATGAAATGCTATTTGCTCTTCTTCGTGATACGGAGGCAATGCGCCCAAAGCTGTTCCAACTCTCTCAAAGTGTTAAACTTACTATGCGCCATATTAACCAGCTTCGTTTGCTTAATAGTATAGATGAGAAGGTCAAAGAACTGAATAAGGATGCCAACCGGTTTCTGTTAAGTGATACCCAGAATCTATTGCATTCCCTTATTGGAGAAAGTGATTCTCCTTTCATTTTTGAAAAGATCGGTACTCAACTGGAACATATCATGATCGATGAATTTCAGGATACCAGCACAATACAATGGCAGAATTTTAAAGTGTTGCTGGAAGAGACTATGAGCGAAGGGAAAAGTAATCTTATTGTGGGAGATGTCAAGCAAAGTATTTATCGTTGGCGGGACGGGGATTGGAGGCTTCTCAATAATATTGTCGATGAATTCGGGGAAAAGAAAGATCAGCTATCTGTTAAACCGTTGGAAACAAATTACCGTTCAGACAAAAATATTATAGAGTTCAACAATCTTTTTTTTCGTAAGGCCGCAGATATAGAGTATGAGGAACTAAAGGAACAGAACCCCGAAGAGGCCGAAGAGATGAAGAATGCCTATACAGGGCTGGAACAAAATGTGCCCGGGAATAAGACTGATTCGGGGCTTGTCAGCATTCAACTTCTTTCTGACGATGATTTTCAGAATAGAACGCTTGAGGCTATAGCTGATCATATTAATACTCTTCACATGCAGGGTATCCCTTATGGCAGGATGGCTGTACTGACACGGAATAATGCCAGCATACAGCAAATTGCCGATTATTTTGCAGTGAACTATCCAAACATAGAACTAGTCAGTGATGAGGCCTTTCGGCTTGATTCATCCTTGTCTGTCAAGGTCGTTATAGAAGCACTTGCTCTTCTTGTTCATCCAGAAGATATACTTCCAAGAGCTACTCTTGTTAAATTATATCGTAAGGTGATCGACGGAGATGCCGTTAATGATACAGAATTATATGTCTGCGGTAAGGGTGAAGATTCTGTCGAACATCTTGATCGATTTCTGCCTCAGGAATTTATTACTGATTTTTCCAAGTTCCTTACGATGCCCCTTTTTGATCTTGTGGAAAAAATCTATTCTCTTTTTTCCTTGAACAAGGTACAACATGAGAATGCTTATATCTGTGCTTTTTATGATGAATTGAATAGTTTTATTACTGATTATTCCTCAGATGTCAGTACCTTTTTGGAAGAATGGGACAAAACCTTGCATAGCAAGACTATACAGAGTGATGATGTTCATGGAGTGCGCATCCTTTCCATTCATAAAAGTAAGGGACTGGAATTTAGTAACCTTATTATCCCTTTCTGTGACTGGAAAATGGAGAAGGCGAATACTACCCTTTGGTGTGAGCCGGAAGAAGAACCGTTTAATGAGCTCCCGCTTGTACCCGTTGATTTCAGTTCTAAGAATATGATGGGTACCATTTATGAAAAAGATTATCTCCATGAGCATCTGCAGAATGTGGTTGACAACATGAATTTGCTTTATGTTGCCTTTACGCGAGCATCGCAAAATCTTTTTGTCATAGCTCATCGGGGTAATGCCACTACCCGCTCTGATATTATTGAACAGGTACTATCAGATGGTGAATGGGAAAGGGTTCGGACAGTACCGATAAAGCTCGAAGGTATTGCTTCGGAAAAGAAAACGGAAGATATTTTGTTCGAATATGGAACTCTGGATCTTACAGTGATGAAGATAGATGAGAAGGTGTCTGATAATGTTTTTGAAAAACCAGTTATTCCTTCTGATGTCTCTGTTTCCAATTATTCTTCTAAAGTTATATTTCGGCAGAGCAACAAAAGCCGCGAATTCATCGATGGTGATGAGGATGAGACTCTTGCCCGGCAGCGTAATTACATCCAGTTGGGGAATGTTTTGCATAACTTGTTTTCTTCTATCCATACTTCAGATGATATAGAGGGAGCATTAAAACAACTCGAACTGGAAGGTATCATCTATGATAAGACTCTTACTAAAGAAAAACTTTCAATAATGCTTCGTAAGAGATTGGAAAACAGTAAGGTTGCTGACTGGTTTTCTCCTCGATGGACACTCTTTAATGAATGTTCTGTCCTTTTTGTCAATGAAGACGGAAAAGTGGTAGAGCAGCGTCCTGATCGTGTTATGTATGATGGGCATGAGATGATAGTGGTAGATTTTAAATTTGGCCGTTTCAGAGATGAATATAAAACCCAGGTAAGAAACTATATGGCCCTTCTCAGAAATATGGGTTATCAGAATATAAAGGGTTATTTGTGGTTTGTTTACAAGAATGAGATAATTGAAGTAAAGGGAGATAAAGAGCAGAAATGAATACATTCTTAAATTATATAGCAAAGGATATCATCAAGAAGTATGGCACCAATCTTAGCCGGATTGCTGTTGTTTTTCCGAACAAGCGTGCGAGTCTTTTTCTTAATGAGGAACTGGCACGATTGTCTGACAAGCCGATATGGAGCCCAGCTTATATCACGATCAGTGATCTTTTCCGCCGCCATTCCAATCGTCAGGTAGGTGACCCCATTAAATTGATCTGTGATCTTTATAAGGTTTTTACGCTTTGCACCGGCAGTGAGGAAACTCTTGATGAGTTCTATGGCTGGGGACAACTACTCATAGCTGATTTTGATGATATTGATAAGAATATGGCTGATGCAAAGAAAGTCTTTGCTAATTTGAAGGATATTCATGAGTTGGATGATGTATCCTATCTGTCAGATGACCAGAGAGAAATGCTAAAGAAGTTTTTTAGTAATTTCTCTGAGGATCATGATTCTGAATTAAAGCGTCGTTTCCTCAGTCTGTGGAGTCATTTCTATAAGATTTACGATCTTTTTAATGAGAGGTTGACCGGTCAGGGGATAGCCTATGAAGGTGCTTTGTACCGTCAGGTAGTAGAAATGCCACAGATAGATTTTGAGTATGATACTTATCTTTTTGTAGGTTTTAACATGATGCAGAAAGTGGAACTCAGTCTTTGTGATCGTCTGATGAAGGAAGGTAAGGCGAAGTTTTATTGGGATTTTGATGATTACTATATCCACTCCGAAGCTGGAACGTATATCCGGCAATATCTCCTACATTATCCAAATGAACTGGATAACCATGATGCCGCTATTTATCAGAATTTTTCCAAGGCTAAAAAGGTTACTTTTGTTGATGCTGCTACAGAGAATATCCAGGCGAGGTATGTCAGTGATTGGCTGAAGACAGACTGCCGATATGAAGACGGAAGGAATACAGCCGTAGTCATGGCAGATGAGAAACTGCTTAATGCTGTAATTCATAGTCTTCCGGATGAAATAAAGAATGTGAACGTTACCACGGGATATCCTCTCGCTCAGGCTCCGGTCAGCTCTTTCGTAAATGTTTTGATTCAATTGCAGACTATAGGGCGGGTTGATCATTCTGATCGTTATCGTTTGCATGAAGTCAATATGATATTGCGCCATCCGTATATTTGTTATATGAGTGATAATAGTAATGGCATTTTTACGGAAATTAATGAGAAGCATCGCAAATTTTATCCGTCTCGACGAGATTTGAGCAATATCATTGTTTATGATGAAAAAGGAAATGCAAAGGGTACTGAGCAGGATGAAGGACTGTCTCTGCTGTTTTGTGATATTGATGCTCCAACCCAAAAAGAAATGGCTTTGAAACTGTGCAATTGGTTGGGGGACGTCCTTCAATGGGCCGGCCATCATATCGGGGAAAACGGGGATGCTTTGTTGCAGGAATCAGTCTTCCGCACGTATACGTTAATCAACCGGCTTTCCGGACTGATGACGTCCGGTGATCTGGATATAGACATTCGTACATTCCAGCGGCTTCTTACTCAGCTTATTCAGTCTACTTCTATTCCTTTTCATGGAGAACCTGTTATAGGCATTCAGGTCATGGGTATATTGGAGACCCGAAACCTGGATTTTGATCATGTTCTTTTGCTATCCTGTAATGAAGGCAACCTGCCAAAAGGCGTCAACGATGCTTCTTTTATCCCGTATTCTATCCGTAAGGCGTATGGACTGACTACTGTGGACAACAAGGTTGCTATTTTTGCTTACTATTTTCATAGTTTGTTGCAGCGTGCCGGTGATGTTACTCTGGTATACAATCACTCTACAGGGAACGGGCAGACTGGAGAGATGAGCCGTTTTATGCTTCAGCTTCTGGTCGAAAGTCCTTTCCATATTCAGCAGATAAGTCTACAGGCCGGAAAGCAGCCTGTTATCCTTCAGCCGGAAGCTATAGAAAAAGATGAAATAACCTTGAGCAAGTTGGATAATATCAACGTGTTATCTCCTACTGCGATCAATAAGTTTCTTCGCTGTCCATTGTCTTTCTTCTATCGTTATATTGCAGATATAAAAGAACCGGACGAGGCTGAAGAAGATCAGATTGATAACCGTATCTTTGGTAACATCTTCCACCGTTCTGCTGAGCTTTTTTATGATAAGTTTGGAGAAGGCGCGACGGTTCAAAAGGATCAGATAGAAGAATATCTCAGACATCCCGAGCAGCTGGATGTTATTGTCGACAAGGCTTTTTCGGAAAAGCTCTTTAATATTCCGGAAAAGACAACAGGCTTCAAACCCGAGTATAACGGGCTTCAGTATATTAACCGTGAGGTGATTATTGACTATTTGAAGCAACTATTGAAAATCGATATTCAGTTGGCACCCTTTGAAATTTTGGGATTAGAGAAGAACGTTTCTACAGAGATGCCGGTGAAAACCCGAAAGGGATTACAAAACATTAAAATAAGCGGTTTCATCGATCGTCTGGACCGTGTTGTCTCTCCTGGAGCAGGTGATCGTATTCGTGTTATTGATTATAAAACAGGTAATGTACCACAATCGCAAGTCAATAAGATTGAAGAGATCTTTGCTACAGATAGAATTCAGCAACGGCATTCTGATTATTTTCTGCAGAGTTTCCTCTATGCTCTTATTGTACGGCAGGACCCGAATCTGGATAAAGGACATTTACCGGTAGGTCCGGCTTTGCTTTTTATCCAGCATGCAGGAGCAAAAGACTATGATCCGACTTTGTCAATTGGAAAGAATAAAGTGATTGATATACAGGAGTATGCTGAAGACTACAAAATCTTTTTGACGGGTGTCTTGCAACAAATCTATGATCCCGCTATTGCTTTTCTACCTACTGAAGATAGAACCAGATGCCAAAACTGTCCTTATCACAAATTATGTGGCAAATAATATATACAGTAGGAAATTCAATGCCAGTCCTATAAGTTCGGCATTGAATTTCTTTCATTTATTCATAGTCGTCAATGACAGAATTCATAAAATCCATCATAGGCTTGATTATTTTAAACACTTTTATTGACTCCTCAATCCAGTTATCCTGATCGAAAAAAAGATCATCTACCTTTTTCCAGCAGGCATAATCTTTCATGCGGAGATAGTCAATATATTTGTAATCACGTGGAAAATCTTTAGGAGCCGTCTTCAGATGAGTAATGCCAAAGCCTTTGTCTGAGACCTCGTTATCATTCAAAACTCCTTCATTAGGATATCCAAAAGTCTTGATGAACTGGCCATTGGCTACAGCTTTCAGCCATTCATTGATATTTCCCATAATCTCGTTTCGGCAACTTGTCAGGATATTAGTCGGTAACCAGTAGGAACCGCCGCTCAAGACACAGCGCCCGGGCTGGAGATGAAAATAATACCCACCCCTCAAAGCCTTTTTGCCATGAGCACAGATGTAAGCTCCAAAATGATTTTTGTAGGGACTTTTGTCCTGGCTGAACCGCACATCCCTATAGAAGCGATAGCAGCAATCCTGTGGCGTCAGATGAGCTATTTCCGGATCAAAAACGGCAATAGCTTCAATAAGTTGGGCAACTCCTTTTTCAAATTCCTTTTTGCAATAATTATATTCATCCTTGTGTTCGTGAAACCATTCACGATTATTGTTGATGGTTAGATTTTGCAAAAAACTAAATATTCTTTTTGTATCCATCTTTCTTTAAATTTTATCATTCAAAGTTTGCTTCCTTCCAATAACTTCGGACAAAAGCCACTAAAAGGGCACTGGTCACATTTAGGCCTGGCACTCTGACAGATATACCGGCCATGAAGCAGAAGCCAATGGTGTGCTCTGCTGATCATTTCTTCAGGGATATGCTGGATAAGATATTGTTCTACCTTGTAAGGAGTATTTGCTGTCACCGGAACTAGCCCAAGGCGATGGCTCACGCGATATACGTGAGTGTCGACAGCCATGGTCGCTTTGCCAAACCATACAGCCTGCACTACATTTGCCGTTTTACGCCCTACTCCCGGAAGGGTTATCAGCTCGTCTGTATTGTCAGGTAATATTCCTTCAAATTTTTCGTCTATCATTTTTGCCATTGCAACAAGATGTTTAGCCTTGGAATTTGGATAGCTTACGGAGTGTATATATTCCAGCAAGTCTTCCTCCGTAGCCTGAGCCATAGCATGTGCGTCCGGATATTTTGCGTAGAGTGCCGGAGTAATCTCATTGATCCGTTTATCCGTACATTGTGCGCTCAGTAGTGTCGCCACGATGAGTTGGAAGGCACTTCCGAATTGAAGTTGTGTCGTAACATTTGGCTGTGTTCGGGCAAAATAGTCTAGAATATAATGGTATCTGTTTTCTCTCGTCATAGAAGATTCCTTAAAATCTATTTAATGGGTTGATAAAATTAAACTAAAAGGGAGAAATACCTGTTTTTGTGGCATTTCTCCCATATACTTATACAAATATTCTAGAGAACAAGGATTGTCATCCTTAAGGACTGTATAGAATTTATTGCTTATTTTTCATTTTTCTTGTAAGCCTTATTCAGACCGGCAACGACATCACTAGTAATATCATAAGCTTTGTCAGCATATAAAAGATTATCACCCTGTTTACTGAAGATGAGACTGAAATGCTTATCCTTATTATATACAGTCAGATAATGAGCAATGGAATCATGCAAAGCTTTATTATATTTTTCTGTTTCTGCCTGGAACTCATTACTCAGTCGCTGCTGTAATCCTTGCAGGTCCTGTTGCTGTTTCTGAAGACCAGCTTGAATAGCCTGAGCCTGATCACGGGTGTAGGCATTAGCCTGAACCTTCTGCTGGAAGTTCGCTGCAGCTTCCTGCAGAGCCTGTCCTTTGGCATTGATTGTATTCTGTATATTCTGGCTCTTCTTCTGGAGAAGGGCTGAATAGTCCTTGGCAAAGGTATACCGAGTCATGATAGAGTCGACCTCCACGTAAGCGACTTTCAGACTTGTAGGTGCTTTCTGGTTTTCGGCTTTCTGATCAACCTGAGGTTGAGATTTGTTACATGCTGTGAGAGCGATGCCTGCAAGGGCTACTACTGCAACATTTTTTAAAATGTTTTTTTTCATTGTATCTTATATATTTTAATTTTTTTTCGGTTTAACGTATGAAAAGGCTTTGCCTCCTTGTCTTGCTTCACGATCCTGATCCATGGCACAGTGAATACCCTCATCTTTCAGGCGGGGATTGTCGTGGATATGCATGGATTTGACTTTCTTGTCAAAAAATAACTTAATGCATAATAATGCCATGCTTATAGCAATTATTAACACGGAAAATAACAGTGTCTTTATCATTTTTGTTACTTTTGTAATATCTTTGAATGCAAACTTGCTGACAAAGGTAATATTTTTAGATAAAAGTACAAAATAAAATAACATAATTAAATGAATAAAAGTGATTTGAGACCTGTTCTTGTATTTGAACAGTTTGCTAGAATTAATCAGATTCCCCGTCCTTCAAAGCATGAAGAGAAGATGATAGCCTATCTTAAGGAATTTGCTGAAGAGCATAAGTTAGACTATAACATAGATGAAACCGGTAACGTTCTTATCCGTAAATCTGCGACTAAAGGTTTTGAGCACAAGCCTGTTACTATCCTTCAGAGCCATATGGATATGGTCTGTGACAAATTGGTTGATGTGGATTTTGATTTCTTCAAGGATGCTATCCAGACTTATATTGA